>JANYGE010000390.1 GCA_025362535.1 Hyphomicrobiales bacterium | reverse complement strand
ACGGCGTTCTGGCCCCTCGGCCATTATTTAAGTTCGCATTACGGATGGCAAAACACATTTCTCATCTATGCAGCACTCCACCTATTCATCTGCGCACCCCTGCATTACTTTTTACTATCAGGCCGCTCAGTTCCAACTGTCCATGAAGTGGCGGTCTCCGAAACTGACGTGAGCGGCCCAGACCGCACCATCCCCATGTTTGTGTTTGCTGGGGTTTTGGCCACCAATGGTTTTGTTTTTGCGGCCATCTCGGCCCATGTGCTCAAACTGTTTGAAGACATCAACCTCACGCCTGCGCATGCGGTGCTGCTCGCGTCATTTATTGGCCCAGCCCAAGTTCTCAGCAGAATTGCCGAGATCGTTTTTGGCCGCCATTGGAAACCATCGCAATTGGGTTTGTTGGCCTATGGCCTGTTGCCCGTGGCACTGGCCGCACTGATTATCGGTCAATTTAGCTTGGCCGCAGCGGTTGTCTTCGTTTTGCTTTACGGCATGTCAAATGGTCTCACTACAATTGCCAAGGGCGCTTATCCTTTGGCTCTGTTTGGCCGTAAAAATTATGGCGAAACGATTGGCACACTCACCATTCCATCCTTGGTGCTCAACTCGCTTGCTCCCCTGATCATGGCCTATACATTAAGCGCTTGGGGAGCCCATGCGAGCTTCATCCTCTGCTGCGCTGTTGGCAGCCTTTCACTTCTCGGCATGATCTTTCTGGCAAAACGCTATAAGGCTTGAGGCTTCTTCAGCGCTACCAAAAATACCAATGCAAACAGCGCAAACCCTGCGCCAATGTAAAACACCGGGGCTTGCCCGGCTTTATCCCACACCACACCAGCAACCACACTGGCCAGCAATGCAGCCACACCACTGACCAGAGCAAACACGCCATAAGCACTGCCGCGCAAATCAGCAGGTGCTGAGTCCGCCACCAATGATGAGAGGATGCCTTGGGTTAGCCCCATATGCAGGCCCCAAATGGCAACACCAACCATCACATAGAAGGGTGAAGGCGCCCAAGCCAAAACCAAATCAGCCCCAATCAAGGCAATCAATCCCGCCGCAAATAAGCCCTTGCGGCCCCATCGATCTGACATCACACCGGCCGGATAAGACGACAGAGAATAGACAACACTCATCACCACCATAACCAGCGGCACGAAAGCTATGGCCATTTTTGCATCCGATGCGCGCAAAACCAAGAATGCCTCCGAAAACCGTGCCAACATCACAGCCGCTCCCAACAGGGCCACCATCCAGAATGGCCGCCCCAAATTCTTTGCAGTGGATAAATCAAATCCGGCTTTGCGATGATTGTCATTCGCCTGAGTTGGTTCCTTTATGCCGAGAGCTAAAATGAGCACGGCGATAAGCGCTGGCACACAAGCCACCCAAAGCACGGTGCGCAAATCAAAGGCCCATAAGCCAATAAGCACCACTGCAATCAGTGGCCCCACAAATGCGCCAATCGTATCAAGTGATTGGCGCAGGCCAAAGGCAGCACCGCGCTGCTCAATCGGGGTAAAATCCGCCACCATCGCATCGCGCGGCGCACCCCGAATGCCCTTGCCAATACGGTCGGCAAAACGTGCAAAAAATACCGCACCAAGAGACGTGGCCAATGGAAACAAGGGTTTCACCACCGCAGCCAAACCATAGCCAAACAGCGCCAGATTTTTGCGGTTGCGCCAACGGTCACTCAGCACACCGGAGAATAGTTTTGAAACCTGCGCCGTGCCTTCGGCCACCCCTTCAATCAAACCGAGAAATGTGGCCGATGCCCCCAGCGTGCCCACCACAAACAAAGGCAACACGCCATGGATCATTTCAGATGAAATATCCATAAACATGGAAACAAACCCCAAAATCCAAACGCCGCGTGGAATTTTTTTCATTGTCACTTTACCTTTTGAACACTGGATTCTTATAAATTCATGCTAACCAATCAATTAACCTAAATCCACTGGCGCTCCATCATTAAATGAACTTAACGTCCTACTTCATCCTTTTTGCCGGTGGTATTTTGGGTGGCATAATCAATGTTATGGCAGGTGGCGCTGGCTTTATGACATTCCCCTTGCTCATGGCCGCAGGCCTTTCCGAAATGGAAGCCAATGCCGCAAACTTTGTAGCCCTTTTGCCAGCCAATGTGGTGGGCACCATCGTCTATCGAAAAGAAATCAAGGACGTCCAGAAGAACTTGCCAACGCGCTTAGTGCTGGCCGCCATTGGCGGCACTCTGGGGTCATCCTTACTGCTTTGGCTGGGTGAAGCCTCGTTCCACCGCGCCATACCGTGGTTGCTTCTGTTTGCCACTGTTTCGTTTGCCGCTGGCCCCACATTTAAACGCTGGCTCGAGCGTGGCACCAATTTTGATGTGTCGCGCTGGCTTTGGCTGTCATTTATCCTAGAGTTTCTTGTCTATGTTTATGGCGGCTATTTCGGTTTGGGCATGGGCATCATCTTGTTGGCCATACACTCCATTTTCAGCCATATGAGCGTGCATCACGCCAATGCCTTGCGCAACATCACCATCTCACTGATGACCATCATCGGCATCGTTATATTTTCCAGCTCAGGGCTCATCCGCTGGGCACCATCCCTCGTCATGATGGCGGGGGCAATTGTTGGCGGTTACGGCATGTCAAAACTCGCCCGCGTCCTGCCCGCAGACAAGGTGAGACTCGGGATTCTGGTTTGGTCTGTTATCCTCACGGCCTTTTCGTTTTGGCGTTATAGCTGACTGGCCTCCAGCACCGCTCCATGCTATTGCAGTGCACACAAACGAGATGAATCATGGCTCATAAAACCCGTACCGAAACCGATACATTTGGCAAAATTGAAGTGGATGCAACCCGTTACTGGGGCGCACAGGCACAACGCAGTTTGCAGAACTTTAAAATTGGTTGGGAAAAGCAACCGGCCTCGGTGGTCCGTGCGCTCGGCATTATCAAGCGTGCTGCTGCTGAAACCAATATGAAATTAAGCGGCCTTGACCCTAAACTTGGCGCTGCCATCATCAATGCGGCGCAAGAGGTGATTGAGGGCAAACTCAATGATCACTTTCCATTGGCCGTGTGGCAAACGGGTTCCGGCACACAGAGCAACATGAATGCCAACGAAGTGATTTCAAATCGCGCCATTGAAATGCTGGGTGGCGAGATGGGCACCAAGAAGCCCGTTCACCCCAACGACCATGTGAACATGTCGCAATCTTCGAATGACACTTATCCCACCGCCATGCATATTGCCTGTGCCGAAGAAATTCACCACCGCCTGCTCCCTGCCCTGCAGCACCTGCGCAATGCTTTGAATGATAAAGCGGAGGCTTGGGCAAAAATTATCAAGATCGGGCGCACCCACACGCAAGATGCAACGCCTGTAACCTTGGGCCAAGAATTCTCCGGCTATTGCCAGCAAGTGCAAAACGGTATTGCGCGTATCGAGCAAACTTTGCCGATGCTCATGCAGCTTGCCCAAGGCGGCACGGCTGTGGGCACGGGCCTCAACGCGCCCAAAGGCTTTGCTGAAATGGTGGCTGAAAATATCGCCAACATCACCCGCCTACCCTTCACCTCGGCACCCAATAAATTTGAGGCATTGGCCGCTCACGATGCCATGGTGATGACCCATGGTGCAATCAACACCGTGGCCGCATCTCTCTTCAAGATTGCCAATGACATTCGTTTTCTCGGTTCAGGCCCACGCTCTGGTTTGGGTGAATTGAACTTACCGGAAAATGAACCGGGTTCTTCCATCATGCCCGGCAAAGTGAACCCCACACAATGCGAGGCTCTCACGCAAGTCTGTGTACAGATTTTTGGCAATCATGCGGCCCTCACCTTTGCCGGCGCGTCGGGCCATTTTGAACTCAACGTTTACAACCCTGTGATGGCCTATAACTTCCTGCAATCGGTGCAACTGATGGCCGATGCAGCGACCAGCTTCACCGAAAATTGTGTGCTAGGCATTGAAGCTCGCGAAGATAATATCAAAGCGGCGCTGGATCGTTCGTTAATGCTCGTTACCGCCCTTGCCCCTAAATATGGGTATGACCGCGCAGCGAAGATTGCCAAGACCGCCCATAAAAATGGAACGACATTGCGCGAAGAAGCGATTGCCGATGGTATTGAGGCCAAGGATTTTGACGCCATTGTGCGCCCTGAAAATATGTTAGGGCCATCGTGAACGCCGAGATCATAAACTTACGCCGCGCCAAAAAAAATCTGGCGCGTGCTGAAACTGAAAAACAAGCCGACGCCAATCGCGTAAAGTTTGGTCGCAGCAAAACTGAAAAAGCCATCACTGCTAGTGAAAACAACCGTTCAGCAAAAAGCTTGGATGGCAAGAAACGCGACACGTGATGGCCAAAGACCTCAAGCGTTCCCTCACCATCGCAGGCCACCGCACTTCACTTTCGCTTGAGAATGAATTTTGGAGCGAGCTCAAAAAAATTGCGGGAGCCGAGCGCAAAACCATTGCTGCACTGGTCAGTGAGATTGACGCAGCACGCGGTGAGCGAAATCTATCGAGTGCTATTCGCGTATGGATCTTGCACCGGCTCCAAAACTAATGGCTTTGGCTTTTGCAGCATTCGCAAGAATTTCCGTATTTCAGTTTTGTTGATCGCGGCCGCTCCTGCCATCAATTTGGCCCAGCTGGCTTTTTCACGTTCTGCATCGATGAGGCGCTGTGCCGCAAACACACGTTGCTCACGCTGACGCAAGCGCAACTCTAAACGTTGAGCCTGAAATGCAGCAAACTTGGCTTCATCAGCCTTTTGTTGCGCCAATTCTTCAGCCGCAATTCTCGCCTGTTCGCGCTGCACACGTTCCAGCTCAGCCAAATCGCGCGCGATAAAATCATTGCTTAACTTTGTTGAAACCGCTGCAGTATCACTGCGCGCGCGCAACGCGCCGGGAATTCCAGAATAGGTCACTTCCATTGGCGGCGTGAGTTTCGCATCCTTCGCCACAACATCCACACGGGTTTCAAATTCATTGGTGGAAAAATCATAGTTCGGCGTAATTTTCAAATCCGCTTCTGGCGTGGCCAAAGCCAGAGGCTCAAAAACCGCCAGACCATGCTGCACGGTCACTGCCCCTTTTTGGCTGTCCAAAGCAATACCAGGCCCTCTCTGCATGGCTGAAAGTGCTGCTTGTAAATCGCCTGCATTCTTGACGCTGCCAATCAGCGCAAAGAAATTCTGCGGCGAAAGCTGCGTGAGTTTAGCATCGCGCAGAATATAAGAAGTATCACCTGAAAAACTCGAAATTGCTGCAGTTGGGCTTCGGCCAAAGCCCGAAACCTTGGCATCAACAATCGCGGTTCCTGTTGCAAAATTAGCGCCTGACTGATCTTTCAAGATGCGCCCAATATCATATGATATGTGGGCGGAACCCGAAACAGCATAAGCGCCATCCTTGGGAATAACTGAAAGATCGAGCTTAAATGGCTCTGCAACGGCATCGCGCGCCACCACAGTGGCTTGCCTTCCATTCTGATCAAATGAAATCCCGATCACGGCTTCTTTTAGGTCTGGTCCAAAATCAGTTTGCAAGACAGTTGGATGCAGCCACACCTCCCCAGAGAGACTTCCATAGTCACTTGAGAATGCTTCGCCCATTGCACTCACTTTACCCTGCCATGGCATAAATGCAGCCGAAAGCGCGCTCTTTAAATTCACTTGATCCAAATTGAAATTGGCATTGAGCTTACCTTCACGGGCAATCTGCAAACTGCCTGCAAAGTCTTGCGACAACATATGCCCCTGCACTTCTGTGAAATTTAAACCACCATCCAAAGGAGCAATATTTGCGCTCAATTGAAGCGGTGCCGCACTGATCTCGGCCAATGGCAGCCCAATGGCCTGAATGAGCGTCGATCCATCGTCGGCATCTGCGGTCAAATGACCATTCAAAACGGGCAGTGATTGTCCAAGCTCGACTTGGCCATCAAAACCAAACTTTGCGGCGAGCGCCTCAACAGCAATATCCGACTTGAAGCCTTGTGAATGCGAGCCAATGGCCGTCACAACAATTTTTCCAGCTGATACTGTTGGTGCTGCCACTTTCCATCCAACCATTTTCGCAAAAACTGCACTATCGGCTGCATTAATTTCAGAGCTGAGCGTGATCATCGCATCATTGCCCTTGGCCAAATCTTTGACATCGCCCGAAACCGTCATCTGCAGCGGACCTGATGTGCCGGCGAGGCTGTAATTCACTTTGGGCTCAGCGTTTCCTGGTCTGAATGAAATCACCGCATCCATATCGGTCTCCCCCAAGGCATCGGTCCAGAGGGGATCAAGCCCATTTCCGGTGACCCCCAAAAGACGTAAAAAGCCGCGTGGGTCTTTTGCCGTGAGCTTGGCTTTTAAATCGCCAGACGGACCATCCGGACTCTGCAACACCAAACCCTGGCCGCGCAATGAAGCCCCCTCCACTGAACCAATCTCAAAAGCCTTGATATCAAACCCGCTGAGACTTGAATCAAATTCCAAAGCGACATTTTGAGCCTCGACGCCATTTACCCGTAAGACATCACTACGCAGTGAAAGCCGCTTCTCCATTCCTCCATCGCCTTGCAGCAGTGCAGCAAGGCCAGATCCTTGCGCAAGTTTGGCGAGGCCACCGCGCATGTAATTGTCCAAATCCAAAAGCTTGGAGTTCACCCGCAGATCAATTGCCGGCAATGCCCCCAATTGAACCGCAAGTGCAGCATCACCTCCGGCCCCATCCAGCTCATATTTCAAATCTTGCATGAGAAAATGCTGCCCAGACCAATCAATACTCGATTGCGATTTGAACCGCCCACGATTACCTGTCCAATATTTGGCGAAATTGGGCCTGCCCTCGGGCCACAGCCACCCCATAAATTGTCGAGCATCATTGCTTTCAAAAGCCAATGTGCCCCCCAGCTGCGCCGCTAAATCCCCCGGAAAGGCCACACCACTAAATTTCATCCGGCTGCGCCCAGGCAAATTTGCCGAAAGTTCTTTTACGCGAATTGCATTTTGCTCAGCTGCAAGATCAACGTTCAAATTCTCTATGGTTTCACCATCAGCAGAAAGCGAAGCCACCTTGAGTGAGGCCTGAAGATCCAAAACCTCAGGAAAATCCCTCATAACCTTATTAACAAGCGCCATGACGCCACCAGCACGCCAGACGCGCAGCGATTGCGATCCGGCCAAGGCATCAAGATTGAGCCGGGGTGAATCCAATTTCAGAGTAGCTTTCACCCCCTTATCAAACACTGCAGAAGCAGAGCCTTGAATCAGCGTTCCATTGTCTTTCTTGTCAGCGGGAATGATTTGAATATCATTCAACGCGATATGATTAAAGCTTGCCTCAAGGTTTGATTGCAGTTGCAATGGCTTGAAGGCGCCTTCCAGACTCTCACGACCGTCCGCAGTGACCACGGGTTCCAACAGCAACTTTCCTTGCAAGGTCTCACCCCGCAAATCACCGTCAAAAATCAAAGCTGGCAGTGTTCCATCTTGAGGTTCCAACCTCACACCAAAACCAAAGGGTTGGCCTGGTTTAAAAACCTGACTGGTGAAAGAAATTGCGAGCGGAATTTCGCCCTGTCTTGCTGTACCAAGCACCCGCCATGGCCCTTCCACGACATTGGCCGACATCCTGATATTAAGCTGCGTAAAGCCCATCTCAAATGCTTGCGTTTCGTCTTGTAGATAAAGCTCGCCATCCTGCACGATGATCTGATCAAGCTTCACATGATCTAACAGTTTTGAATCTTGTAGCGCTTGATCGGGGTGAAATATCCAATTGAATTTTCCGGCATCTTGTCGCCTAAGATTTACAACCGGGTGTTCAAAAGTAATCGTTTCAACGCGAATTTCACCTGCCATCAAACCTGTAAGATTAAGCTGCATGGTCAACGTATCAGCGTTCACCATAGGCATTCCAACAAATCCCGAAGGATTGCCAACCGTCACATCATTCATAACCAATCGCGGCCAAGGAAATAACCGTGCCGAAATCTCGCCATTTATTGCAACATCGCGTCCAGTTAAATTGCGGCCATAGGACTCGAGATTGTCACGGTAGACATTCCAGTTGACGACAAAGGGGGCCAAAAGTGCCGCGCTCACCGCCAACGCCAAAAAAATTCCAAAGTAAAAAATCGGTGATTTCCAAATACTCATCAGGGGCTCGCGTTCTTACCAGGATTCATGATGTTCTGAGGATCTAACGCCAATTTTATGGCCCGCATCACATCAAGCCCGTTGCCATGTTCCAATGCGAGATACTCGCGCTTGCCAGAACCAATACCATGCTCACCTGTGCACGTGCCACCCATAGCAAGCGCTCGCTTGATCAATCGACCATAAACATCCTTCACGCGACTAACCTCATTGGCATCACTTCGATCACAAAACAGCACGACGTGAAAATTGCCATCGCCCACATGACCGATGATTGGGCCATAAACTTTATGCTCGGCTAAGTCTTTCTGGGTCTCCACCACACATTCGGCGAGACGTGAAATCGGCACACACACATCCGTAGCAATCGATTCCTCCTTGCCGGGCATCAGGTTCTTGGTCGCCCAAAACGCATCATGCCGCGCCTGCCACAAACGTGTACGGTCCTCTTCCTGTGT
Source organism: Hyphomicrobiales bacterium (assembly GCA_025362535.1). Lineage (GTDB taxonomy): Bacteria > Pseudomonadota > Alphaproteobacteria > Rhizobiales > Aestuariivirgaceae > Aestuariivirga. The sequence goes on along the minus strand of JANYGE010000390.1, from coordinate 1,891 downwards.
GGCCCAGTCAAAAACCCCAGCACCAAACTCTCCAGCAATCGCTGCAAACATATCGGCCTGTTCAGCAACGCCAGCGTGAGTACCGTGAAATTCCACAAACAGGGTGGGTGCTTGCGCCAAAGTCAATTTCGAATAGGCATTGATCGCTTTGATATGCTCCACATCCACAAGCTCAATTCGGGCAATTGGAATACCCATTTGGATGGCTTGGATGGCAGCATTGCAACAATCCTCAATCGAAGGAAAAGAAACCACACCCGCCTTGATCGCTTCCGGAATGCCGTAAAGCTTCAATCCCACTTCGGTGATCACCCCCAGTGTGCCCTCGGAGCCCACCATAAGCCGGGTCAAATCATAGCCCGCCGAAGATTTTCGCGCCCGCGTTCCCATGCGCACGATCGAACCATCTGCCATAACCGCAGTGATTGACATCACATTATCTTTCATCGTGCCATAGCGCACGGCGTTGGTGCCGGAGGCCCGCGTCGCGGTCATGCCGCCGAGAGAGGCATCAGCACCGGGATCAATGGGAAAGAACAGGCCCTTATCACGCAATTCCACATTGAGTTGTTTACGCGTTACGCCTGCCTGCACGCGGCAATCCATATCCTCAGCATTCACCTCAAGAATTTTATCCATCTGACTGAGATCAATACATATTCCACCATAGGGCGCTGTGAAATGCCCCTCCAGTGAACTGCCCACACCATACGGAATAATCGGCACAGCATGCCGCGCGCAGATTTTTACAACAGCCTGCACCTCCTCTGTGGAATGCACAAAGACCACCGCATCTGGCGGTGCTGAAGGGTTCCACGTTTGGTCCTTGCCATGCTGCTCCCGCACAATCTGGGCTGTCGAAAGTCGGTCGCCAAGGAGATTGCGAATGTCGGCAATCGCTTGCTGTGTGCCAGTGTTCGAAACTAATGTATCCATGACTCAGAAACTAACACAAGCGATAGGATTTACCATGCCCTCACCGTGGATTGGACAACTGCTCACAGTCGAAGATCAATGGACCGATTATAACGGCCATTTGAACATGGCCTATTATGCCGTGCTCTTCGATAAATCCGCCGAAGAAATGTTCGAAACCTTCGGATTAGGGCCGGAATATGTGAAAGAAACCAATTGCAGCTTCTTCACCTTGGAAACCCACACCACCTACACCCATGAGATTCACGCTGGCGACAAAGTGCGCATCGAAAACCAAATCATCGATGCCGACATGAAGCGCGTGCATTATGTGCAGCAAATGTTCCATGCCGAAGAGAATTTTCTAAGCTGTGTGCTGGAAGTTATGGTCGCTCACGTCGATTTGACCGCGAAGAAGACGGCTCCGTTTCCGAGCGGTATTCAAGTGCGGATTGATGCGATGCTGGCCGAACACAAGGCCATAACACTGCCGAAGCAGGTGGGGCATAAGATTGGGATTGTGCGGAAAGTGTAACGTATCAATTGGACGTTTCTCCAGCTTTACAATCCATCGCGTCCATAGAAATTTGAATCTTGACATGTGCCGCACATGAAATTATCGTTTTCACATGAACAAGATGATCCAAGTTCGAAATCTCAATCCCGAATTGCACAAGAAAGTGAAAATTCGTGCGACTGAGGAGGGCTTGACGATTACAGACTGGGTTGAAAACTTGATTGAGCGTGAAGTGGCGCGGCCCTCAATGAAAGAGGTCTATGCGCGGTTAAGAGCTCGCAAACCAATGAACCTTAGCCCCAGTGCTGCGGAGATGATTAGAGAAGATCGAGACAATCGATGATAGTCGTCGATGCGTCGATCATTATTCACATACTCTTAGATGCCCAAACAAAGCCAGAAATCATCGATGCCGACATGAAGCGCGTGCATTATGTGCAGCAAATGTTCCATGCCGAA
>JANYGE010000371.1 GCA_025362535.1 Hyphomicrobiales bacterium | reverse complement strand
GTTTGGATCCATGCTGCCCACCATAGATGTTCCAAGCACCATGCCGAGCAACAACATAACGACCCATTCAACCACCACCAAGGCCAATAGGCTCAACCAAAACGGTTGGCGATTGATGCGGCCGCTAAAGCTCGTTAACAGAAATTTCCAGTCCATAGTATCCTCCACAATTATGCCCCGACGACACTTTATCGCGCAGAATCAGTTGGACTGGAAGGGGTGTGGTTAATCGCGCAGAAGCTCGTTGATTGACGTTTTGCTGCGGGTCTTTTCATCCACGCGTTTTACAATCACGGCACAATAGAGCGAAGGGCTTGGCGAGCCATCAGCGAAGGGTTTTTGCGGCAGGGAGCCGGAGACCACCACTGAGTAAGGTGGCACACGGCCCATGAATACCTCGCCTGTGGCGCGATCGATAATCTTGGTGGATTGGCCAATGAATACGCCCATTGAGATGACCGAGCCTTCACCAACGATCACACCTTCAACAACTTCAGAGCGCGCACCAATGAAGCAATTGTTCTCAATGATGGTGGGGCCTGCTTGCATGGGTTCCAACACGCCGCCAATGCCAACGCCACCGGAGAGATGCACGTTCTTGCCGATCTGCGCGCAAGAACCGACTGTCACCCAGGTATCCACCATGGTGCCCTTATCAACATAGGCACCGAGGTTGACGAAGCTTGGCATTAAGATTGCGCCCGGTGCTATGTGAGCTGAATGGCGCACGATGCAGTTTGGTACGGCACGAAAGCCTGCTTCGCGGAATTTTTTAGCGGTCCAGCCCTCAAACTTGGATGGCACCTTATCCCACCATTTGGATTTTCCGGGGCCTCCACCGATAACTTCCATATCATTCAGTCGAAAAGACAGCAGCACAGCTTTTTTCAGCCATTGGTGGGTGACCCATTCGCCGGTTTCTTTGGAAGCCACGCGCAAGCGGCCTGCATCCAATTCATCCAAAGCAAACTCAACAGCTTTGCGTGTATTGCCTTTGGTTTTCAAATTTACCTTATCACGGTTTTCCCATGCGTCTTCGATGATAGTTATGGCGTTTTTCATGGGGTCACTCCTTTAAGAAATTCAACAAGATTATTTGTCGTATGATGCACATATTCATGTTGCCGTGCATCTGGTTCCGGCTGGGCCGTTTGACTTTCAGACGTGATCAAAACTGTGGTCATGCCCATATCATGTGGGGCTTCGAGATTTTGCGCGATGTCTTCAAAGAAGGCACTGCGGGTTCCATCCACGTCATGAAGAGTTTGGAATTTATCATAAGGTGTTCGATCTGGCTTTGGAATGTAATCTGAATCGACAATGTCAAATACCGCTTCGAAATGATCGGAAACGCCCAACCTGTTCATCACACGCTTGGCATGGCTTATGGTGCCATTGGTGAAGACCAGTTTGCGGCCCGGCAGTTTTGCCAGCGCTATATTAAGCTCTTCAAGGCGCGGCACGTTGGAATAATCAATATCGTGAACATAATCGAGAAATGCAGCGGGCTGCATGCTGTGTTCCACCATGAGGCCGCGCAAGGTGGTGCCATATCTTAGATAATAGTCACGGCGACGGCGCAGCGCCTCAGTTTCATCGACATTGAACGTGTCACGAATGAAATCAGACATGCGCACATGCATTTGGTCAAATAGACGACACGACGCTGGGTAGAGCGTGTTGTCTAAATCAAAGATCCAAGTATTGATGTGCGCAAAGCCTCTCATACACCATCTCTCGAAATGCGGGTGCCAACGCCATGAGGGGTTAGAAGCTCCAGCAGAACAGAATGCGGCACACGACCATCCAGGATAATCACGCCTTCAACGCCGGCTGCCACAACGGATGTTGCGCTTTCAATTTTAGGGATCATGCCTGCGGTAATTGTGCCATCATCGATTAGGCCTTGCACTTCACCCGTTTTCAACTCGCTGATGAGTTGCTTGTTTTTATCGAGAACGCCCGCTACATCGGTGAGCATCAACAAGCGCTTGGCGTTAAGTGCCACGGCGATAGCACCTGCAGCCGTGTCGGCATTCACGTTATAGGTGTCACCATCCCAGCCCACACCGATGGGGGCGATTACGGGAATGGCATCACTTTTCATGATGGTTTGCAGAATTTCAATATTGATACGAGCCGGTTCTCCCACTTGACCAAAATCAATCGTGGTCACCTCACCTGTGACAGGATCAGTTTTCTTTTTGGTGTAACGTTCGGCAATGAGCAAACTGCCATCCTTGCCAGACACGCCAACAGCACGGCCTCCAGCCTGCTGGATCGAGGCGACGATGGATTTGTTGATTGAACCGGAGAGAACCATTTCCACCACTTCCATGGTGTCATGATCAGTGACGCGCAGGCCTTCGCGGAACTCCGCCTTCACCGCCAGCTTATCCAACATACGGTTAATCTGCGGACCGCCGCCATGGACCACGACCGGATTGAGGCCACAGACTTTGAGCATCACCATATCACGGGCGAATTGATGAGCGAGTTTCGGATCGACCATGGCATGACCGCCGAATTTCACGACGATAATCTCATCATCATAGCGTTGCAGAAATGGCAAAGCTTCGGAGAGGATGCGCGCGGTTTCGGATGTTTCAATCATGTGGCAAATCCCTGCGGTGGAATTTGGCCTTATAAGACAATTCGCGGGCTTGAAAAGGGGTGTTAGCTATTCACCAGTTTCGCCACTTCGGCCCGCAACTCATCAATGCCGAAAGCTTTTTCGGCTGAGGTGATGTGGATAGTGGGGAAAGCGGCTGCGCGTTTTTTGACCACAGCCAAAGTTTCAGTCAAAAGGCTTTCCAGCTCGGATGGCTTGATTTTATCGGATTTGGTGATGACCAGCTGATAAGCCACTGCGGCATCATCCAACATCTCGAACATTTCCATATCATGGGTCATTACGCCATGACGGGCGTCAATCAGCACGAAGGCCCGGGTTAAGCCCACACGGCCACGCAAATAGCCGCGCAGCACAGCTTGCCATTGTTTCACGTCTTTTTTTGAGGCTTTGGCATAGCCATAGCCTGGCATATCAACGAGATTGAGCTTGGGGCCTACTTCAAAGAAATTCAGCTCCCTAGTGCGCCCCGGGGTGTTGGATGTGCGGGCCAGACCATTCACGCCAGTCAAGGCATTCAGCAGCGTGGATTTGCCGACATTGGAACGGCCAGCAAAAGCAATTTCGATGCCGCGCATGGGCGGCAACTGTTCAAGCTTGGCCACACCCAGACGAAAGGTGGCAGAGCCGTTTAGGAGTTGTCGGCCTGCGAGCAGTTCTTCCGAGGTGAAGGTTTCACTCAAGTTGAAGCTGGCTTTTTCTTGAGGAAGGGAATGCTGTTTTTGATATTGCCAAACAGATCTAGTTCCGTGCCGTGCTTTTTCATGATGTAGCTTTGTTGGATCACTGAAAGTGTGTTGCTCCAGGTCCAATAAATCACAAGGCCCACAGGGAAAGTGCCGAGCATGAAGGTGAACATCACGGGCATCCAGTTGAACATGCTGGCTTGAATGGGGTCTGCTGGGGCTGGGTTTAAACGCATTTGCACCCACATGGTGATGCCCATCAACAATGGCCAAACACCAATCATCAATGAAGGCCATGGGTGCCATGGAATGAGACCGAAGAGGTTGAACAATGATGTTGGATCTGGCGCTGAAAGATCATGAATCCAGCCATAGAAAGGCGCATGGCGCAATTCGATAGTGGTAAGAATCACTTTGTAGAGCGAGAAGAAAATTGGAATTTGAATGAGCATGGGCAAGCAACCCGCCATTGGATTTACTTTTTCGCGCTTGTAAAGCTCCATGGTTTCCTGCTGAACCTTGGTTTTGTCATCAGGGTATTTTTCCTTGATCTCATCCATTTGCGGCTTCAGAGCTTTCATTTTGCTCATTGAGGCGTAGGATTTATTGGCGATTGGGAACACTAAGAGCTTCACCAACACCGTGACCAAAAGAATGGCGATACCGAAATTGCCCACAATGTTTTTTACGAATTCGAGCAAATAGAACATGGTTTTGGTGATCGGGCTGAACCAGCCCCAATCGATCATCAAATCAAATTTTTCAAAACCATATTTCTTGTTGATGCTATTAATCGTATCGACGATTTTTACGCCTGCAAATACATGGTCCTCATACGAAGCTGTGGCACCTGGGGCAACAGTGATGGCATCATCAGCGAGGTAATCCGCCTGATAAGCATCACGGCCCGGGATGTTTACAAATTTATAGGTATTGGTGACTTTGGCTTGCTTATCGGGGATCAACATGGTTGCCCAATATTTATCAGTAAAACCAAGCCAGCCGCCAGTGCTGTCCACTTTAACTGGCTCTTCAGGTGTCTTTTTCAGAGCGGCATATTTGTTTTCATTTAAACCACCATTGTGTACACCCAACATGCCTTCAAAGAAGACCCAATAGCCCGCAATATGCGGAGTGTCCTGCCGTTGAACACGGGCATAGGGAATCAAATTTACGGCCGTTGCCGAAGTGTTGGTGACAGTTTGTTTGACAGTAAAGAGATAATCATCACTGATTGAAATTGTCCGCGCAAAAGCAAGGCCAGCTCCGTTATCCCAAGTCAGGGTGAGCGGTTTATCGAGTGTAAGTACTGCACCTGCTGGAGCGGTCCATACAGTTTTCGAATCGGGCACGAGAACAGAGCCCGGCGGTTGGGCCACAAAATTTTGCTCTACATAATAGGCATTAGGCGCACCTGAAGGCGAGAGCAGGGTCACTGCACCGCTTGAGGGCGAGACATCAACGGTGTGCTTGATCAAATGCAAATCATCTAATTGTGCACCCGCCAGATTGATCGACCCCGAAAACTGGTCCGTTTCGATTTTCACTCGTGGTGTCGCTGCGATCAATGTGGCGCGGTCTTGCACCGGCACAGCTGCCTCAGTAACTGGCTTGCTGGCTTCAACTTGAGCCTGCTCTTGGAGCTTCTTTTGAGCCGGACCGGCATAATAATATTGCCAGCCCAACATGATGATCATCGACAAGACGACGGCCAAAACGATGTTTTTGGTTTCAATTGCTGGTGGCTTGTTCATGGAACACTCTTTTCAGGGGCGGTTGCCGCTTTGGCATGAAGCCGCTGCATGGCTGAGATAAGGTCTGATTGTAACAATTCAAAGGGTCGATTTTCAGCAACGCTGCGACCGATGACAACATAGTCTGCCCCGCCTCTTACCATTTGCGGAAGGGCAAGTCGTGCCGCCTCTTTCAAACGCCGCTTGATGCGGTTGCGGGTAACGGCGTTGCCGAGTTTCTTGGTGCAGGTAAAACCAATGCGGGCGCCAGCATCGTCTTTACGGTCACGAAACTGCAGCACCAAACTGGTTTGGGCTTGCGACAAGGCTTTGGCGGCGGCAACAAAATCCTGCCTCCGCTTGATCCTTTGCATCAAATTTCAGTTAATTAGGCCGAAAGCCGCTTGCGACCTGCAGAGCGGCGACGACGGATCACGTTGCGGCCACCCACAGTTGCCATGCGGGCGCGGAAGCCATGGCGGCGCTTGCGAACAAGCTTCGAGGGTTGATAAGTGCGTTTCACGTGTCTGCTCCGTATTTCATCTGACCCACTCCCGTAAGCATTTCAAAAACAACGATATTTCGTTAGTTAGAGATGCTCAAATAACCGGAAATTTTGGCCTATTTGCAAAAGTTGGGCGGTTTATGGGGGAAAGCTTTGGAAAAGTCAACGCAAGGGTCCGGCGTTCACAGGATTTAACGGCATTTGTCACGCCTAAAACACGCAGATTGAAGCCTTATCACGAGCCTGTGAGACCCCCTATTCAAAGTTTTTCAATTCAGCCATGTGTGGAGCATGAGCCCAATTCTCACCCCTACTATTGCTTTGCGCCGCTGGCTGCCATTGCTCATTCTTGCTGGCCTTGTGCTCTGTGCTTATGGTTTGGGCTTGTATAAATATTTAAGTCTTGAAGTGATTGCGGCGAACCGCGATTTTCTGTCATCCTATGTTGCGAGCCATTTGCTATTGGCCCTGTTGATTTATGCAGTGACTTATATTGGCGTGGTGGCGCTCTCGCTTCCGGGTGCGGCTATTCTCAGCATCTTGGGTGGGTTTATATTTGGCTGGGCCTTGAGTGCTCCGGTGAGCGTTATCGCCGCCACCATTGGGGCGATCATTGTATTTCAAATTGTCAAAACCTCTTTGGGTGCGACGATGGCTAAAAAGGCTGGGCCATTTGTGCAGCGGCTTTCGGATGGCTTTGCCAAGGATGCTTTTAACTATCTCTTATTTCTGCGCCTGATTCCGGCATTCCCGTTTTTTGCAGTCAACGCCGTAGCTGGTGTGTGCCGGGTTCCCTTGAAAACATTTATCATTGCCACTTTTGTCGGTATCACACCTGGGTCTTTTGTGTTTGCTTGGCTTGGCCGTGGCTTAGGCAGCGTGATTGATGCACAAAGCGTGAAGCATAACGCGTGTGTTGCCGAAAAAGGCCTGGCCAATTGCCCGTTTGAACTTTCAGTTTCTTCACTTGTTACACCACAATTACTGTTAGCCTTTGTCGCCCTTGGTGTGGTGTCGCTCGTTCCGGTTGCTTTTAAAAAGTGGAAGGCTGTTTGATGATTTATGATTTTGCTATTATTGGCGGTGGCTCGGCTGGGCTTTCGCTGGCCGCAGCAGCCGCACAGTTTGGCGAAAAAGTTGTGTTGTTTGAAAAAGCAGACATGGGCGGTGATTGCTTGAACTTTGGCTGCATACCTTCAAAGTCTTTGATCGCTGCGGCCAAACATGCGCATGCCCAACGCAGTTCGGCACCTTATGGTGTGGCTGCCGTGGAGCCTGACGTGGATTATGCCAAGGTGATGGCGCATGTGGAACGTGTAATTGCGGCGATTGCACCGCATGACAGTCAGGAGCGCTTTGAAAAGCTGGGGGTGACTGTGGTGCGAGCGCCTGCGCAATTCATCAGTGCACGGCGATTATCAGCGGCAGGCCAAACTTATGAAGCGCGCAAGATTGTGATTGCAACAGGTTCAAGGGCCAGTGTTCCACCTATTCATGGTTTGAAAGACGCTCCCTATCTGACAAATGAAACGATTTTCAAAAATCGAATTATGCCAACGCATTTGATTGTGATTGGGGGCGGGCCGATTGGCCTGGAAATGGCCCAGGCGCATCGCAGACTTGGCTGCAAAGTGACAGTGTTGGAGGCCTTACAACCCTTGGCGAAAGCTGATCCTGAACTCACGTCAATTGTGCTGGATGCTTTACGTGGCGAGGGCGTTGATATTCGGGCCCAGGTTGCCATTGCTGAAGTTATATCCGTAAAGAAATCCATCCAGGTTATCCTTGAGGATGGCGAAGTGATTGAAGGTTCACATCTCTTGGTCGCGGCAGGGCGTATGCCCAATATCGAAGGGCTTAATCTTGAAGCAGGTGGGGTTGAATATACCAAGCGCGGCATAACAGTAGATGCTTCCTTGCGCAGCTCAAACCGTAATGTTTATGCGGCTGGTGATGTGGCCGGTGGGTTACAGTTCACCCATGTGGCAGGCTATCACGCAGGCCTCATTATTCGCAACGCGATGTTTAGACTGCCGGTCAAAAACCGCACTGATATTATCCCGTGGGTGACTTATACCGATCCGGAATTGGCCCATATGGGGCTTACCGAAGTTGATGCAAAAAAACTGCATGGTGAACAGATTAAAGTTCTGCGCTGGGCCTTCAAAGAAAATGATCGCGCCCAGGCCGAAGGCAAGACCAAAGGCTTGGTTAAAATTATTGTGGGCAAGCGGGGTCTTATTTTGGGGGCAAGCATAGTTGGCGCAGGAGCAGGTGAGTTAATTGCCCCCTGGGTTCTTGCTGTGACCAATAAGATGAAGATATCGGCTTTCGCCAATATGGTTCTGCCCTACCCCACTTTGAGTGAGGCCGGAAAGCGAGCCGCCATTACAAACTATGCTGGAATCGCCCAGAAACCACTTTTGCGGCGCGTGCTAGGATTTCTAAAGCTGCTGGGCTAGAAGAACCCATGGTTGAAAAATCCGCTCATCAATGGTTGCGTTTGCTTCGTGGACTTTCTGGGAAAGTGCTTTTACTCACCATCATTTTCGTGATGTTGGGAGAGGTGTTGATCTTCTTGCCCTCGATTGCGAATTTTCGCATTCAATGGCTGAAGACCCGGATTGCCCAAGCCGAGATTGCAGCCCTTGCTGCCCAAGCTGCCCCTAACCAAATAGTCGATGCTGATCTGCGCGGCACTATTCTTAAAGGTGCTGGGGTTGATGCTGTGGCTTTAACTAAAGATGATAAGCGGCAATTGATTTTGCGGGCCAATGAAGAAGGCATGATTGATGAGAGTTTCGATCTGCGCCCTGGCATCTATTACAACACGATTGGCCAGGCCTTTGCGGTGATGTTCAGGCAGCATGACCGCTTGGTGAGCGTGATTGACAAGCCACCTGCCATGTCTGGTGATGTAATTGAAATTTCCGTCCATGAATGGCCACTGCGCGATGCGATGCTGCGTTATGCTTTAAATATTTTGGCTCTTTCAATTGTATTATCACTTACAGTTGCGACAATGATTTTTGCGGCACTCAATAGAGTGTTGGTGAAACCCATGCAGAGCCTTTCTGCCAATATGATGGCTTTTGGTGATAGGCCAGAAGACCCGACACGGATTATCTCTCCTACGAAACGTGATGATGAAATCGGCATTGCGGAACGCGAATTGAAAATGATGCAAACACAACTACAAGGCAGTTTGCAGCAGAAAACACATCTTGCTGCGCTTGGTCTTGCGGTTAGCAAAGTAAGCCATGATCTGCGCAACATGCTCACTTCAGCGCAATTGATCTCTGATCGCTTGGGCGAAGTGAAAGACCCTACCGTTCAGCGTTTTGCGCCTAAGCTGATTTCATCTTTAGATCGCGCCATTCTCTTTCTGAACCAAACCATCACCTATGGCCGCGCTCAAGAGCTTCCACCTACACGTGAGATTCTGCCACTGCGAGAGATTGTCGGTGAGGTTTTTGATTCTGCTTCTTTACTTGCTGCAGACAAGATTAAATTGATCAATGACGTCGACAAAGTGACAACAGTGGATGCTGATCGTGAACATTTAATCCGTATGCTGACTAATCTCACTCGCAATGGAATTCAAGCTTTGGAGACACTGCGCAAGAATGGCAAAGCTGTTACAATTTCAGCAAAGCGCCAAGGCAGCATCACTGTGATCATCGTGGCTGATAATGGCCCAGGTATCCCGGCTAATATTCGGGCGCGCGTGTTTGAGGCGTTCCAAACCTCGGCGCGTGCTGGTGGCACTGGGCTTGGGCTTGCCATATCGGCTGAACTGGCGCAGGCCCATGGTGGCTCGATTCGTGTCGCCGAAACAACTGAAAGCGGTACTGTTTTTGAAGTGTTGATTCCTGATTGGCTCGACGAATTACAGGCGCAAAATGGCCGAATTTCGAAGAATGTGGGTGCTTGAACTTCTGGACTTGCGTTATGGCAGCAAGCGTACTAATCAGGCCCCGCTTTCGTCAGTTGACGAGACACATTGCGCGCCCGTAGCTCAGCTGGATCAGAGCACTAGACTACGAATCTAGGGGTCAGAGGTTCGAATCCTTTCGGGCGCGCCAATTCTCTTTCAGTTTTAATGACTTGTGTGTTCTGTCTCCTTGCTGCAAGCGAAGCAGGTGCGTTGACCACGCTTTGATGATCTGGCAACTGTGGACGGATGAAAGAACATCGCTCGCAAGCCGTGATAGCTTTGCTCATCACCATGCTCATCTGGGGAACGTCGGCGGTGTTCATGCGGACAACGGCGCTAACGCTTGCCCCAGAGAATGCGCTGGCGCTGCGCTATGTTGTGCTGGTGCCCTTGGTCGTATTGGGACTGCTGACCACAGCGGATTCACGCATCGCACGGGGCCACTGGCCACGCTTGATCGTAACGGCGATTGGCATGTTTGGCTCCAGCTGGTTTACTATACAAGGCTTTGCGCGTGTTGCCGCTGGCCTTGGCACGGTGATTTCTATGGTCGAACCAATCATCATAGCCCTACTCGCTTGGGTCGCTTTGCGCGAACCCTTGTCGTCGCGGATTTGGGCGGGGCTATTCGTATCGCTGATCGGCGCTGCCGTTCTGTTCTGGCCAGACATCACAGCGCACCCAGCGAACCCGGTCGATGCTGTGGGAATCCTGTTTCTGCTGGCGGCCCCCACCTGCTGGGCAATCTACACGATTGGTGCCAAGCCGCTGTTCTCCCACTATTCCGGCTTTACCATCACGGGTTGGTCGATGCTGTTGGCAGCGCCGCTCATTTTGTTTATGGCAAGCATTCCCTATGCTGAACTTGTTTCAACCACAAGCCATCGGACCTGGACTGAGATCGTTTATCTCGCGGCATTTAACTCGCTCCTCGGTGGGGTGCTTTGGAACTACGGCTCTCGGCATTTGGCCGGAGCGGCCGTGGGCTCCTTCCTTTACCTGCTTCCAGTGATTGCCGTGGCTGCGGGATATTTCATCCTTGGCGAGCCTGTCACGCCATGGCTGGTTGCGGGCGGTGCCATCATGCTAGCAGGTGTGGCCCTTGCGCAATCGGGTTCGCATAAACACTGAAACCCACCCAAACTCCTCCTCCGGAAGCTGCAAATTTCGCAGGTCTGTTACCAATATCATGGTATGAGTTGAAGCAGTGGTTGGAGATATAAACATA
>JANYGE010000368.1 GCA_025362535.1 Hyphomicrobiales bacterium | reverse complement strand
CCCTTGCCTTCATCCAAGCGGCGATAGGCGCAAGTTTGTGGCAACCAGCCGAGTTCGGAAACATTCTTGGCGGTCAGCGTGACACAATCTGGAACTTTTTTGGCGCGGTTCACATAATCCGTACACTGACAAGTTCCGATGTCCAATAATTTGCAAGCGGCTCTGGTGTAGAGAAATTCACCCGTGTCTTCATCTTCGAGTTTGTTTAAGCAACAGCGCCCGCAGCCATCGCACAGGCTTTCCCATTCGGGTTTGGTCATTTCGACGAGGGTTTTGGTTTTCCAGAAGGCTTCAGTCATTTGGGTCTCTAAACATATGGCTGCCCGAAAGCCAAGACTTATGGAATCACTTTCGATCTTTCAGCGCGGCACCCATATTTTTTATATTCATTGAGAAGTTTTTTACGCTTAGAATATCAAATTCGTATCTATTTGAGCTCAAAGGATAAACCGTGAGCACATCGCTGCGCTGAGTCATTGGCAGGTAACTTTGCTTGTTTTTAAACTTTTATAGTCACTCCCCCAATCCGTCATTTCCGCGCAGGCGGGAATCCAAATTTGATTTCAAAGAGATAGTTAGATTCCCGCCTGCGCGGGAATGACAGAATCGGGGGGTCATAATTTCAATTGACCATCCAAAGCGCTAAATATTTGAAGCTTTTGGCTGCAAATTGACAAATTTTGAGTTCAGCTTGCGCGGCATCTGCTAAGAGCCTATTTCAAGGTCAAAATTGTTGGGTATCGTGAAAAAACTTCCCACGCGTAATATGTTGTATCGGTGGATATGGACGGGTGACTCCTATGTGAGCACTGGCCTGTTCGAGCTATGGGACATGATCCATCGTGGCGCATCGGCCTATTCTTCTTTTCTCTATCGCTGGTTTCGCATCTCCGGCCCCAAGCGCATTCTTATTGATTTAATCGATGATTTTTTCACATTTGGCGTGGTCATTGCCTTTGGTTTGCTGGCTTATGCTGTGCCGCCTTTTGCCGGAACTGGCGATGTGTGGAATCGCGGGCGCGAATATGCGGTCACCTTTACCGACCGCGACGGTGTGATTATCGGGCAGCGCGGTATCCGACAGAATGATGCGGTTCCGCTCGATGAAATTCCGCCGGTTTTAATCAAGGCGGTTTTGGCGACGGAAGATGCCCGCTTCTATGATCACTTTGGTGTGGATGTGATCGGAACCCTTCGAGCGATTGTGCGCAACGCGCGCGCCAATGGTGCGCGGCAGCAAGGCGGATCATCGATCACCCAGCAGGTTGCAAAAAATCTTTTTCTTTCGCCAGAGCGCACGATACGGCGCAAAGTGAATGAAGCTTTTCTGTCCATGTGGATTGAAGCGCGCATATCGAAAAATGAAATCCTGAAACTCTATCTTGATCGCTCCTATTTGGGTGGCGGCAATTATGGAGTTGAAGCTGCGTCACAGTTTTATTTTGGCAAATCGGTGCGCGACATTAATTTATCAGAAGCTGCTGTGTTGGCGGGGCTGTTCAAGGCTCCCACCAATTATGCGCCGCATAAAAATCCTGAAGCCTCGCATGTGCGCACCAATGTGGTTTTATACCGTATGCTTGATGCGGGCTTTATTACCCAAGGTGAGTTGCTGCAGGCCAAGCGCACCCCGGCGCAAATTGTTAAGCAGGATATTGCCGCAAGCCCTAATTGGTTTTTGGATATGGCTTACCGCGACACGCTCGATGTTATGGAAAAACAGGGTTTGAAGGGTGAGTTTGTGGTCGAGGTGAAGACCACAATTAACCGCAAGCTGCAAGATGCAGCGCAAGTGATTATCAATGATGTGATTGATACGAAGGGGCCCGATCTGAATTTTTCGCAAGGGTCTGCCATCACCATGGCCCCCGATGGCGCAGTGCGCGCATTGGTTGGCGGACGTGACTATGAAGATAGCCAGTTTAACCGCGCCACTGATGCGATGCGCCAGCCAGGCTCTTCATTCAAACCCTTTGTTTATCTCACAGCCTTGTTGCATGGCTATAAACCCAACACGATTGTGCTTGATGCTCCGGTGTCGGTGGGCAATTGGTCACCCCGCAATTATACGGGTGGCTATGCGGGCCGCATCACCCTGACCAGTGCCTTGGCCCATTCCTATAATTCAGTTCCGGTGCGGCTCATGATTGATGTGGGCAGGCCAGATATTATCAAGACTGCTCATGCGGTGGGCATTCAAGCCGTTCTTGAAACCTGGGCTCCCATGGTGCTCGGCACCAGTGCCATGACCTTGATTGATCTCACCACGGGCTATGCCACTTTTGCGGCTGGCGGTAAATTGGCCAAGCCCTATAGTGTGCTCGAAATTCACCGGCCCAATGGTGATTTAATCTATAGCCGCTCTGCCAATGAAACGGGCACGCCGCAAGTTGAACCCGTGGAAGCCATTGCTGATCTTAATGTGATGTTGAATGCTGTGGTAAAAAGCGGCACAGCCCGTGGTGCTGATCTTGGCTATGCGCCCCAAGGCGGCAAGACGGGCACCAACCAAAGTTATCGTGATGCCTGGTTTATTGGATTCACCGCTCATAACGTGACGGGTGTCTGGGTGGGCAATGATGATTTCAGCCCGATGAATAAAGTGACGGGCGGTATGATTCCAGCCCCCACATGGAAGCGCATTATGGAAGTGGCTGAAGCTGGCCTGCGGCCTGCTGGCCTGCCTGGCATTCCTCTGGATGGAACCTATACAGCAGCACCAGCGCCTGCCCCAGGCTCCGAGCCCATCATCGATGAAGAACCTTTGGCACCAGACCTTGTCGCGACGGGTAGTTCTGTCGATGATTCCAAAGATGTTTTAAATGGCATGTTCAATCTGTTTAAGAATTCGCCCACCTCTGCCAAGCCTGCCAAAACCAGCAGTGCTGACAAACCAACTGACCCACCCCTGATATTGCCGCAAGCCAATACAAATTCATCGGAGAAGGTAAGTTTCTTTGACCGCATGTTTACCCGAGATCCTGCCAAGAAAAAAAACAAACGCAAGAATTCGACCGGGAACTGAGAGCCAATGCGGATATTTAATTCTTCAACAATTTTTATTGTCGCTGGTGTTGCCCTTGGCTTGGGCAGTGCGCTGCAATCGCTTGAAACATGGGGCATGCAATCAGTTGCTGATAGCGGCGGCTGGAAAGAGTGGCGGCTTGGCCCGGATGATAATTTGCGGCCCTATGCTGTCGGTCATTTTCTGGCGGCGGGTTCTGTGCCCACTCCGGTCTCAACCCATTATTTTGTGCGTGATCTTGATGATGATGGCAATAGTTTGCGGGGGGATTGTATTTTCGCGCTTGATGGGCCAGCGATTTCGGCGCGCTGGTGGTCGCTCTCGCTTCAAGGTTCTGGTGTGGCAAAGGCCCAAGCTATTTTATCGGCAGGCCGCGCGATACTCGGCAGTGAACGGCAATTGCGTGCAACGATAGACCTGCATCCAACACCCGGAAATTGGTTACAGCCCCCTGATACAGGCCCATTCACACTGAATTATGTGGTGAGCGAGCCTGAGCAAGGCCAGCCCCTCACCTTGCCGCATGTCAAGAAAGGCAATTGCTGATGGCAAGGCTGTTTTGGATCTTGACTGTGTCCATGATTATTGTGGCAGTTCACATTTCCTATGTGTTGTTTGCACCGGCTCTGTTGTTTCAACAAAAACTCTATCAGGCAACTGAGGGTCGACCAGACAATTCATTCTTTATTTTAGCCCCTGAAAAACAGGCCCAATTATTTCCGGCTGCTACGGTGCTTGATGTGGTTGGTGTGTGCAAATATGATTTGGGTGCGGGGCAACTGGTTTTATCGGCAACGCTGCCTAAAACCTATTGGACCATGGCGATCTATACGCAATCTGGAAAACAGGTTTACGCTTTGGATGATGTGCAGGCGGGCAGCAGCGCCTTCACGATTGAACTCTCGAGAGCAAAATCATTCTTGGAACAAATCATGTCAACCGGAGATCCGGATGATGCTGGACAGATTGAAAACTTAGGCTGGCGGGTTGAAACCACCGAGCGCCGAGGGCTTGCGATTGTGTGGATTCCGCTTTCGGATGAACTGATGCGCAAGCCGATTGAAGCCATCATCAAAGATAGCCGCTGCGAACCGAAGCTGGCGGGTTAAGCCGAAGTCTTTGAGCTTTTCAGTGGCGGATCAAAAAACTCCATGCCGTCCTTTGATTCTAATCTCTCAATGCGCACACCCGGAAAAATAACCAGTTGGGCTGGACCAAAATGTGTTGTCGGTGATTTCACATCACGTTGCCATTTTGAAAACTCGATCACCGACGTCATTTTAGAATCCCTCATGCCTTGGCATCTGGATGCTGACTAAAGACGGACATGGTTAACAATTGTCTAATGATTATAAAATTTCTGGCTCAAGGCCAGCAAGGCCCACACGATCTTCAATTTCAACTTCCCAAATATCAGAATCAAATTTGCGGCGGCGCTGCAGAACACTATCAATTTCGCTCATTGTAACCGGATTGGAAAATTCTTTGGTAAAGCGGCGCTCGCCCGCCTCATCATAGGCAGGCCCAGGTGCTGGCGAGAGCAAATCACACGTGCCATTCAAGTGATTGATGATCACATAGATAGCTCCGGCCTCTGCGGCACCTTTGCGAATAACCGCACCATAGAGGCTTTGCACCTGACAACGGCGCAACAGAGCAGCAACCCAGATTTCAGATTTCAGCCGCATAATAGCGGCTCAATTGCTGGACTTGCTAAGGGCCGCCAGAAGGCCAGCATCCACTTGGCCTTCCATGGCCAAGCCATTGTCCATCTGAAACTTTAAAATAGCAGCGCGGGTTTCTTCGTCTAAAGTGCCTGTCGGTTCGCCCGGATCATAGCCCAAATTGGTCAGAGTCATTTGCACGCGCAGCACTTGCTGCTGCTTTGTTGGCTTTACGGCAACTGCTTGGTTGTTGGTTGGCACAAACAGTGGTGCATCGGTTTGCGCTGCGGGTGCAGGGTCCACACTTCCGGTGAACTCTGCTGCCGCTTTGATTTTGCGGGTGTAGCGGATGTGGTTGATCAACTCGACGCTGGGCTTGCCGGTTTCTTCAAGATTATTATCGTGCTGATAACTGCGGATCGCAATCTGCGTGCGCTGGCCCATCACACCATCCACCATGCCAATATAGTGCCCGGTGGCAAGAAGCTCACGCTGCAAATCTTCAACGTCTGCATCATATTTAAAAACCACGGTGTTGGTGGCCTGCCCCGGCACCGTCACTTGCATGCGGGTTGTGGCGTGCAAAGACGGAAGTTTTGCGTTGTTGGTGGCCAGAGCATTATAAACGATCATGGCACCGAGGATTATTGCCGATGTGATCATGAGCATGGATGTCGGCTTTAATGTCCGCTCATCATCATCTATCACATCACGCATTTTCCGCACGCCCTACTCCAACCCAACTCATAAACTTGAAATGCAATTTGCCAGAGTTTAGGTTAACAGCCCCTTTCAGAGCGCGCAGTTGCAAGATTTGTTCGGTTGGCAAAATTGGCATGGTTAATGGCAGCTTAAAACTGCGGCGCAAATTTAGCGTTAAATTGAATCAATTAGACTCACAGACTTTCACCGAAGCACAAAACCTCTTTGCTATGACAAGAACGGATGAAATGGAAAGTTGGGATATGCTATGGGACTGATCATGAAAACGCTGGTTGTTGGAGGCACGTTATTGGCGCTGCCATCACCGCCGCATTCTGCACAAGATGATGCGGATCAGAGTGCCAATGCTGAAACTTGGGGCTATATTTCTGCCGCCGTTGAAACTGTTTCAGATTTCAAAGGGTTTTGCGAACGCAAGCCGCAAGTGTGTGTGACAGCGCAATATCTGGCTGAAGGCCTGGAAGGCAAAGCCAAATATAATGCCAAGCTCATTTATGAGTGGGCCAATGAATCAACCAATGACAAGCCGAAGCTGGTGAAAGTTCCAGCCAATCTTGCAAAGGCTGATCCCATTCGCACCGGCAGTGCCGACCGAGTGGTTGCATCAGCTGAAACAAGTGGTTCGACATTGCGGATCGAGGATCTTTTGCCGGAATGGCAAGGCAAGAAGCAGCCTAAAAAAGGTTGAGTTCCGGCCCAAGCCTGCCTATCTCATCAGTGTATGAGCCAGAAACTTGACGAGCTGATTGCCGATTTTGAATTTCTCGATGATTGGGAAGAACGCTATCGCTATGTGATTGAGCTTGGCCGGGCTTTGCCAGCGATGGATGATGCGCTGAAAACGCCTGCCACCAAAGTGAGTGGCTGCGCCAGTCAGGTTTGGATTTATTCGACGATTGAGGGCAATCGCCTCAAGCTGCAAGGCGATAGTGATGCGCTGATTGTCAAAGGCTTGATCGCCATTGCCTTCATGATTTTTGAGCCGCTCACTTTACCTGAGATCGAAACCGTGGATACGCCCTCGATTTTTGCCAAACTTGGATTGAAAGACCATCTCACGCCACAGCGCTCCAATGGTCTTGCTTCGATGGTGGCGCGGATCAAGGCTGATGCGCGGGTGGTTGTATAGCAGGCCTGTAATCATCAATGGCCCAATGCGAAATGCTCGCATGTTTTTCCGGGCGATGGATTTTAATCAAGCCATAATGGCGGGCCAGCCTCGTAAGACCTAGAGCCAGCACGGCCTTGCCGCTGCGGACGGGCAGAGCCAGAATTTTTTCGGCGTGCTCAAAACCTGAAGCGACACAGCACACTTGATAAAGAATTCCCGAAAGCTCCGGCCCCACTGCTTCAAACGCCTGTTGCAAGCGTTGCCGTGCGGCAATGGCATTGTCATTCAGTTTGGCGATGCTGTTATCGCTCTGCTGCCAATGCCTGCCGCCGGAGCCCGCTGATTCTGAATAGACCGATGTGGTGCGCTGCATCAGGTGGGAGCGCTCAAAATCGCTGCGCAATTTCTCCCCTGCTCTGAATTGAAGATGATCAATATAGGCTTTGCCGCCGGTGCTCTTGCCTAAAAATAGGCGCAGCAAAGGGCTTTCGGCGGCAATCGTTTCGGTTGAGATTTCATCGCTGGACATGCACTAGCTCCTGGTTAGGAGTTTAGTATATAAATTCCTATTTATGAAATCAATGCCTAAAATAGATTAAGCCGAAATTCCGAGCTGGTGAACTTCCAGCCGCTCAGTTGCTGGTACAAAATTATCATAGCACAGCAGCATGGCCACTTTGGTGCCGGTTGCATCGGCCAGTGGCAGTTTCAGCCAATATTGAACCAGATGTTCTTTGTGATTGCGTGGGCCTTTCAGAACGCCCTGTGTAGGCAAGCCGCTTTCGATGGCGCGGTTATAGGAGGCCAACCAATACTCGCGCTTATCGCCCCAATCTAAATCTTCAATCAACTGTCCGGTGATTTCACGATCATAAATTTCGCGCAGTTTGGTTCCGGCCAAGCGCACACGGCTTTTGCCAAAATCTGAATTCACATCAATCAAGCTGAGCCCCGGCAAGATGCGTGGGATTGCAGCCGGGTTAATATCAGCGCGTACTGGCAATTTACGGCCAGCAGCAGCCTTCAGCCAATAATCATAAAGCTGGCGTTGCTCCGGCACAATCAATTGTGCACGGAATGCGCTTGCATCCATTATCTTATTCACCGTCGCCCCTATCGCCCTACCGAATCGGTGCCACCCACCGATACTTTCTTTATGAATCCCTAAAATCTGATCCGCAAGAGTCGGTCGCGTTAAAAATAAAACTATTTATGTTTTGGCGATTTTTTTCCGAGCCCACTGCTGCGCGCAAGACTGGAACGAGTCTTGGCATAGTTCGGTGCAACCATAGGATAGTCGGCATTCAGATTCCATTTGGCGCGGTATTGCTCAGGCGTGAGATTATAAGCGCTGCGCAAATGACGCTTCAAAGATTTAAAGCGCTTGCCATCTTCGAGGCAGATCAGAAAATCTGGGAATATGGTTTTCTTCGCGCCGTTGGCAATGATGGGTGCGGGTGCAGGCTTCTTGCTTTCCATTGCCGAAGCTAAAGCTTCAAACACGTCATGAATGAGTTTGGTCAAATCTTGGCGCGGCACATCATTTTTACTGACATAGGCGGCAATAATATCTGTCGCCATTTGGGCAAGAGTAGGGCTGGGTTCCAAAATTGGTCGTCCTTAGTTCAATGGAGCATAAGGTCCAGATTGCAGTGTGGCCCAATCCCAATAGGTGAGCAAGATGCGGGCTTTATTAAAGGAGAGCGAGCCGAAAAGAGATGGTAGCTCCTCAGGATCACGCGTTGGATCCAGAATTGTGGTTGCGGCCTGTTGCAGCATTTCACCGGCGATGACACGGGGAATGCCAACGGCTTTGAACAGAGCTGCGAGCGGATCACCCTGATAATCTGATAGAATACGCTCGGCTGTGGCTACATTGATTTGTGCGCATTCAGCAATGGCCGCTGCAGCTTCATCAATTTTGCCATCGGCCGCCAATTGCAGCGCCGCTTTGATTCTTTCTGGATCGGGGAATGAAGTGCTGGTGCCTTCTTCGCCATTATCGACCAAAGCGATTTTTAGAATCTTTGTCAGCGTTTCTGAATCAGTGAGGAAGCGGCTGAGCAGATAACGGCGGAGCTGCGCTGGGGCAGGCCAGAAAAGTTCAAAGGCGAAAGGCACTGGTAAATCGGGCCTTATGCAGAGGGGTGCCAGAAGATCCGCTTGCTCACCCGCAAAATGCACCAACTGAATAAAACTCTCGTGTGGAATTTCAGCGCCTATGTTGCGCGCCAAGGTGAGCAGCACGGAAGGATCCGCCGTCAACACCAATTGCGCGGCAACGGCCCGGCTGATTTTGCGGCGTCTCGCCATCATGCGGCGTTTGGCTGGCAGGCCCTCATTGATCACGGCAATGAGAACTTCATCCGTGATATGCGAACACTCCTCGAGAAGTGGACCAGAGACTTCAATGCGGGGATCCCCGATTAATTTGGCTACAATCAGTTGCGGTGGGTTATCCATCAAGCACAGGCGTTCTGCCAACATGAGCAGCGACTTCAAGGGAAGCCGCGGCACCATGCGCAATAGCGTATCAGCGGCAAGAGCGCGCTCTTGCGGCAGGCCATTGCTGTTGCTGGCTGACATCATATCCAGCAAGGATCTGGCAAGTTCAGCTGACTCAGCTTCCTGTGCTGGCGTTTGCACAATGACAGGTTCTGGTGCCCTTGCGGGAACAAGGCTTGGCACTTGTGCAAAAGCATCACGGGGCTTTGGCCGCGCCGCATTTTTCTGCTGCTCTGGAACTTCCGGCTGGATGATCGTTTCTTGCAGCGGAGCTTCGACAGGAGGAGGTTCTTCTGGCGCTTCAACGGCAGCAGAAATTTCAGGAATGGGCTCGGGGGCGACATCAACAACAGGGGCAACAACAATAGCGGGTTCTTCAACACTAACAGGAGTTGAGATTATCTCGACTGCCACAGGTGCTGCGATGCTTGGTGCGGGTGGTTGAGGAAGCGATTGTTCAATCGGCTTTAGGGATGGGATTGCATCTGGCTTCTTTAAAAGCGCTGTGAGCTTGCGGAATGAATCCGCTGAGACTGATCTGGATTTTGCCTGTGCAGAAGCATCAACAGCCACCACCCCCAAAGCTGGGGGCATGGTTGTCACAGGGTTCATTCCCTGCGCTTCGGCAAACTCAGACATAAGACGGCTTTTCTCCCACTCTTCACCCCCCAGCAAAGCGCAGGATTGTTTCAAACTTGATTAATTCAAATGGATTCAAGGGGTTTGGTCCGATCCGTTTGCTGGCATGGTTAACACTTGGTAAATAATCCGTGTTTGCAACTTCACAAATCCCGTTTAAATGCCCAGATCAACAGGACCAAAGGAGGATGCATGATGAGCACAATTGAAAAAACTGATTCGGAATGGCGCCAGCAGCTTTCCCCCGAAACCTATCATGTGACGCGCGAACATGGCACTGAACGCGCCGGCACCAGCCCGCTCAATCAAGAAAAGCGCCACGGCATGTTCCATTGCGTTGGCTGTGGCAATGCGGTTTTTCCATCTGATGCAAAATTTGAATCGGGAACGGGTTGGCCCAGTTTTTATGAACCCGTAGCACCCCATTCAATTGGAACGACAATCGATCACAAATTTTTTATGACCCGCACAGAAGTGCATTGCGCTGATTGCAATTCGCATCTCGGCCATGTGTTTCCGGATGGACCAAAACCCACTGGATTGCGCTATTGCATTAATGGTGTGGCCCTTGAATTTATGCCTGAGGACGAAGACGAATGACATTGCAACCACCCCGGCAACCACCCCGCGCCGAAAAGCGCCAATATACTTCAACTGTTCACGGCATTTCGCGGATGGATGATTATCATTGGCTTAAGGCCGAGAATTGGCAGGAGGTGATGCATGATCCATCGCTGTTGCCGCAAGACATTCGTGATTATCTCGAGGCTGAAAATGCCTATCATGAAGCGCAGATGGCCGACACTGCAGCTCTGCAGGATAAGCTTTTTGCGGAACTCAAAGGCCGCATCAAGGAAGATGATTCATCGGTGCCAGCGCCGGATGGGCCTTATCTTTATTATTCAGCTACCATCACTGGTGGGCAATATGCGCGCTATTGCCGCAAACTGCGCGATGGCAGCCAAGAGCAGATTATGTTTGACGGCGATGCGCTGGCTGCGGGCAAAGACTATTTCAGTTTTGGGGGCATTGCACTTTCGCCCGATCAGACTCTGGCGGCCTGGTCTTATGATGATAAGGGATCAGAGTTTTATGAGCTGCGTGTGCGTGATTTAAAAACCGGCAAAGACTTTGGTGATGTTCTCGAGAATACATCTGGTGGTGCGGTTTGGGCGGCGGATGGGAAATCATTTTTCTATACCACCCAAGATGAAAACCACCGCCCTTTGAAAACCTATCGTCATGTGCTGGGTGCAGCACAGGCGGATGATACATTGGTTTACGAGGAAAAGGACACGGGCCTTTTCACGGGTGTTGGTTCCACTGCTTCTGAAAAATTTATCATGGTGGATATTCATGATCATGACACTTCTGAAGTGTGGTTGATTGATGCCGATAAGCCTGAAGTGGCCCCCCGGTTGATGATTTCGCGGGGCGAGAAAATTGAAGCTGAAGTTGAACATTGGAATGACAAATTTCTAATTAAAACCAATAGGAACGGCGCAGAAGATTATAAAATTGTTGAAGCGCCAATTGCCAATCCTTCGCCAGAAAATTGGACGGATTTGATCCCGCATCGCCCTGGTATTTTTCTCGTCAGCATGGGGGTTTTCAAAAACTGGCTGGTGCGCCTGGAGCGCGAGAATGCCTTGCCGCGCATTGTGATCCGCGATTTGAATTCGGGTGAAGAGCATTCGATTGCCTTTGATGAAGAGGCTTATTCCTTAGGCTTTGGTGAGATGCGCGAATTTGACACTGATGTTTTGCGCTTCAGCTATTCATCAATGACCACGCCATCGCAAGTGTTCGATTATAATATGCGCACACGCGAGCGGGTTTTGAAGAAGACCCAAGAAATTCCATCAGGCCATGATATATCACTTTATGAAACCCGACGCATTCAAGCCACAGCGCATGATGGCGCACAGATTCCGGTGACCTTGCTCTATCGCAAATCTACCCCGCGTGATGGTTCAGCGCCGCTCTGGCTCTATGGTTATGGCTCTTATGGCATTTCCATTCCGGCAAGTTTTAACACTGGCATTCTCTCACTGGTGGATCGCGGATTTATTTATGCCATTGCGCATATTCGCGGCGGGCAAGAGAAAGGCCGGGCTTGGTATAAGAATGGCAAGCTTGAGCACAAGATGAATACGTTCAAAGATTTCGTTTCCGTTGCTCAACATTTGATCGCGGCGAAATTTACATCCCATGGGAAAATTGTGGCGCAAGGCGGCAGCGCAGGCGGCATGTTGATGGGTGTTGTTACAAATTTAGCACCAGAGATTTTCAACGGCATTGTGGCGGAGGTTCCGTTCGTCGATGTTTTGACCACCATGCTGGATGACACCCTGCCCCTCACACCGCCGGAATGGCCGGAATGGGGCAACCCCATTGCCAGTGTGGAGGCCTATAAAAATATCGCGGCCTATTCACCCGTCGATAACGTTGAAGCGAAAGCCTATCCGCATATTCTGGCGGTGGGCGGGCTCACGGATCCGCGTGTCACCTATTGGGAGCCAGCCAAATGGGTGGCGCGGTTGCGTGAACTCAAGACTGATCAGAACCTGCTCTTGTTCAAAACCAATATGGGTGCAGGCCATGGTGGCGCATCGGGGCGCTTTGACCGCTTGAAGGAAGTGGCCTTTGTTTATGCCTTTGGATTGAAAGTGGCGGGGAAAGTTTGACGTCTGCTTGGAAGCGGTATATATAGGTAATACTTTTTAATACTGGAGTTCGATTATGGGCACCAAAGCTGTATCTGTTAAACTTTCAACTGAAGAACACGCGCGCATTTCTGCCCTGGCTGGCAAATTAAACCGGAGTGCGCACTATTTGATGCGCGAGGCTATTACAAAGTATATTGAGCGTGAAGAATTCAATCAGAGCCTTTCAGAGGAAGCTGATGCGGCTTGGCGTGACTACAAAGAAACAGGCGAGTTCATTTCGCTAGATCGCGCGGTCGCTTGGGTGAAATCTGGCAAAACTGAATTGCCATCATGGGAAAAATAGTACTTTCCAAATCTGCACTTTCCAAACTGAATCAAATCAAGAAATTTTACGCTCAACGCGATCCAAAAATTGGCGACCGCGCAGTTGATATTATTGAAGCTGCATTTATGTCCCTTTTGGACTCGCCTGAAATTGGACGCCCTTTTGAGGGGTCATTTCTGAGACGCGAATTGATTATCCCTTTTGGTAAAACAGGTTTTGTTTCTTTGTACGAAATAGATAGAGATACAAATCGTATTGTTATTGTTGCACTTCGTCACCAAAGAGAAGAAGGGTTTAACTAGAGAATTATGTTGCTCAATGCCTCTCATGCTTCTCTATTGATCGTCGATGTTCAAGCTCGGCTTTTGCCTGCGATGGCGGAACCAGACCGCGTTGCTTCACGCTGCAAAATATTGCTTCAAGCCGCCGAGATTTTGCAAATTCCGGTTATAGTTTCGGAGCAATATCCCAAGGGGCTTGGGCATACGGCACCGGAACTTGCCACGAACACGGCAACCACATTTGAAAAACTTTCCTTCTCGTGCTGGCGCGATGCTGTGATGCGAGAACATTTCATCAAGCTACATGATGGCGGCAGGCCTTTGGTGATTGTGGCAGGCATTGAGGCGCATGTGTGCGTGCTGCAGAGTTGTATCGATCTTTATAATGCCGGGTTTGGGGTTTTTGCCGTGGCAGATGCCATGTCATCGCGGCGAGCGGAGTCGGCGCGTTTAGCATATGATAGATTGCGCGATGCTGGTATTCAGGTTGTGAATACTGAAATGGTGGTTTTTGAGCTGCTGGAAAAAGCCGGGACGGCGGAATTTAAGACGCTGTCTGCGCTTATTAAATGAAATGGGAGTCTATTAATGTCCAAAGCTAATTTCAACTGGGAAGACCCGCTCGATCTTGAGAGCTGGCTGACTGATGAGGAAAAAATGATCCGCGATTCTGCGCGGGCTTTTGCGCAGGATAAATTGGCGCCTCGGGTTAAATCGGCTTTCCGCGAAGAGCGCTTTGATGTTGAAATTATGCAAGAGCTGGGCGAGATGGGGTTTCTTGGTGTGATGACGGCTGAGCAATATGGCGGCAGTGGTCTTGGCTATGTGGCTTACGGTTTGGTGGCGCGCGAAGTGGAGCGGGTGGATTCAGGCTATCGTTCGGCGATGAGTGTGCAGAACTCGCTCGTTATGTATCCGATTGAGGCTTATGGCACTGAAGCGCAGAAGCAAAAATATTTGCCAAAGCTCGCCACTGGCGAATTGATTGGCTGCTTTGGCTTAACCGAGCCCGATGCAGGCTCTGACCCTGGCGGCATGAAAACCCGGGCCAGCAAAGTGCAAGGGGGTTATGTTTTGAACGGCAGCAAGATGTGGATTTCAAATTCACCGATTGCCGATATTGCTGTGGTGTGGGGCAAGCTGGATGATGAGATTCGTGGCTTTATTGTTGAGCGCGGAATGAAGGGCTTCACCACGCCAGTGATTGATGGAAAAATTTCGCTGCGGGCTTCGATCACTGGTGAAATTGTTTTGAATAATGTGGAAGTTGGCGAGGATGCCTTGCTGCCGCATGTAAAGGGCCTCAGTGGTCCATTTGGGTGTTTGAATAAAGCGCGCTTCGGCATTGCCTGGGGCGTTATGGGAGCGGCTGAAGATTGCTGGCACCGGGCGCGGCAATATACTCTGGACCGTAAACAATTTGGCAAACCACTGGCGGCCACGCAATTGGTGCAGAAAAAACTTGCGGATATGCAAACTGAGATCGCACTTGGTTTGCATGGCTGCTTGGCTTTGGGCCGGGCGCTGGAAAAAGGCACGGGCGCTCCCCCCGCGATTTCTCTGATGAAGCGCAACAATTGTGGCAAGGCTTTGGATATTGCCCGCATGGCGCGCGACATGCATGGCGGCAATGGCATTTCAGAAGAATATCATGTGATCCGCCATATGGTGAATCTCGAAACGGTGAACACCTATGAAGGTACACATGATGTGCACGCGCTGATCTTGGGGCGGGCGCAAACGGGGTTGCAGGCGTTTCAATAATGATCGAAATTAAACGCGCTAATCCGCGCGACTTTATTAAATTCCTGCAGGCTGGTGATGATTATGCGGCCTCGCTTTATCCTGCGGAAAGCAACCACATGCTTGATGTGGAAACCCTGCTCAAACCGCAGATGCATTTCTTTGGTATCACTGTTGATGGCGTTGCAAGAGGCTGTGGTGGTTTTTGGGCCTATGCGGATTATGTGGAAATCAAGCGGGTCTATATTGATCCTGATCTGCGCGGGCTTGGGCTTTCAAAAAAATTGATGCGCATGATTGAAGATCAGGCGCGCGAACTGGGTTTCAAGACGGCGCGCTTGGAAACCGGTATTTCTCAGCCAGAGGCGCTGGGGCTTTACCGCGTCATAGGATATATTGAGCGTGGACCGTTTGGTGATTATAGATTGGACCCGTTAAGTGTGTTCATGGAAAAGACACTTTAAAAGTTTTGAATGGCTTTGCATGTGGCAAGAGGATTTGCGATGAAGAAACGAATGATTGTGGCTGTTGCAGTGATGCTGGCGAGCCCTGCACTTGCTGCAGAAAAAATGCAGGCGCTGAATGATAAGTCGATCATTGCCAAGGCCGTTGAAGGCAAGCAGGTGGATTTGGTTTTTTCGGGAAGTGCCAAGGAAAAATATTTTCCGGATGCCTTATATGAAGGTTTCACCGTTTCTGAACTTGATGACACGCAGTTTTGTTTTTACAGCAATGCCGATGGGCCAAATGTGGATGATGCAAAGTTTAAAGATATTGCACGCCCCGATAAAGCTGATCTTTGCGTGAGCCGCGATGAGGTTTCAGCAAAATATGACAACACAGATGTTGCCGGTGCGCCGCCCCAGCCGTTTTTTCATTCTGATACCAAGAATTGTAAATGGGTTTGGAAAACTGGCAAAGGCATTGGGCTTTGGACGGAAGACTGCAAATTCGACGCGGATTCCTGGACGGTGACTTACAATGAGGCCGATGATTCGTTCGGCCAGGGCACGGGCAAGGATGATCAATATGCGGTGCTGCGCCAGTTTCACAAAAATGCCGATGAGAGCCCAGATGTGCTGCTTCCGGCTTTACGCAAGGCCAAGCTTATTCCCGATGATGATGAATGCAAATTTCAGATTTCAAAAGATGAAACTCTCACACCGCATTTGAAAGTTTACGATATTGTTCCCTTGGGCAAGCGCAAGGCTGCCTATGAAGCCGTGCCTGATGATGAGCTGCCTGATCCGCCTTGTGGCGATGTTGGCTTGGCCGTCGATTATGAGGCCTATTGGGTGATTGATGACCGCCATCCGGACCGCGTTTTATTTGTGAACCTTGGCCAGGATGGATCGATGTTTGATCCTTATTCGATCACACTATTCTAAAAGAGCTGGCGCAAAGGGTTGGCGGGGTTGGCCAGCAGCTTTATTGCCATGGCGCAACACACGATGACCAGAAGGGGGCGAATGATTTTTGCTCCCTGTTTCATGGCCGTGTGCGAGCCAAGTTGAGCGCCTAAGAACTGGGCCACGCCCATGGTGAGGCCCATCACCCATATTATTTTTCCGGAAAATGCAAAGACAATCAATGCCGCGATGTTGGATGTGAAGTTCAGCAGTTTGGTTTGTGCTGTGGCCTCAATAAGGCCCAGCCCCATTAAGGTGATCAGGGCCAACATTAAGAAAGATCCGGTGCCAGGGCCGAAGATACCATCGTAAAAACCAATGGCCGGGGCAATCGCAAAGGCGAAAGCGGCTGGGGCAATGCGGGCTGGTTTTTTGTCAACGCTGAGCTTTGGCGACAAGGCAAAATAGATCGCGATGATGATGAGCAGGATGGGCAGTGCCGCAGTGAGCACTGCTGTTGGTG
>JANYGE010000337.1 GCA_025362535.1 Hyphomicrobiales bacterium | reverse complement strand
CCTTCGCGCATTTGGATGCCACCACAACGCTGTCGCGTTCCATCGCTGAAAAAGGCATTTATCCTGCAGTGGACCCCTTGGATTCCACCTCTCGCATGATGGATGCCCGCATTATTGGTGATGAGCACTACCAAACAGCGCGCCGTGTGCAGCAAGTGTTGCAACGCTATAAGGCACTGCAAGATATTATCGCCATTCTCGGCATGGATGAACTTTCCGAAGACGACAAAATTGCCGTGGCCCGCGCCCGCAAGATTGAGCGCTTCATGAGCCAGCCATTCTTCGTGGCTGAAGTGTTCACCGGTTCTCCCGGCAAATTGGTTCCACTGGCCGATACCATCAAGGGCTTCAAAGGCCTGTGTGATGGCGCTTATGATCATTTACCAGAGGCTGCTTTCTACATGGTTGGCACCATTGAAGAAGCCGTTGAGAAGGCCAAGAAAATGGCAGCTGAGGCTGCGTAAGAAAAATGGCTGGTCTTCACTTTGAATTGGTAAGCCCCGCCCGACTTTTGTTTTCGGGCGATGTGGCCTCCGTCATCATCCCCGGCACCGAAGGTGAGATGACAATACTGCCACAACACGCGCCTGTGCTTTCAACCCTGCGCCCAGGCTACGTAACCGTGGCCAAAGATGGTGGCATCTCAGAAAAGATTTTCGTGCGTGGCGGCTTTGCAGAAGTGAACGCCAAGGGCCTGACTGTGCTGGCTGAGACTGCCATTCCGATGGCTGAACTTGATGCAAGCGCCATGAATGCGCAGATCAAGTCTGCTGAAGAAGATGTGACTGCTGCCAAGGATGATGAATCCAAACGCAAGGCATTGGAGAATGTTGACCATTTAAAGGGCTTGCAGGCGGGACTTTGACAGCTCACTGATCACCGAATACAAAAGGCCAGCTGATGCTGGCCTTTTTGTTTTGGGGGATGAGATGGAAGACACTGTTGAAAACAAAAAGTCTCGAACGCGCAAGTGGAAAGTTTTCTTTCTGGCGCTGGGTTTTAGTTTGCTGGGATTGCCTGTGTTATTTGTGGTTCGGAGTCTCCTATTCCAATCCTTCAACATACCATCAGCAAGCAGCGAACCTAACCTTATGGTTGGTGATTATGTGTTTGTGTCTAAGTTTGCCTATGGCTACAGCAAATATTCCTTTAGTCCGTTTAACTTCTTTAGTTTTGAAGGGAGAACCGGAAGCAGACTGCCTCAGCGTGGCGATTTGACGGTTTTCAAAGACCCGCGGGATGTGAGGATTGATTACATTAAACGGGTGGTCGGATTGCCGGGCGATCATATTCAGTTGATCAATGGCGTGTTGAACATCAATGGTTCTCCAGTGCAACTAGAAAGCATAGAATTGCCACCTGAATATTATGACCAAGCTGGTGTTAAATTTTATCGCGAAACCTTGCCAGGTGGTCGCTCCTATGTTGTTGGAGATTTTGGCGAAACAGCGCAAGATAATACTGAAGAATATGTCGTTCCCGCGAAACACTATTTCATGTTGGGCGATAGCCGAGACAACTCCCAGGACAGTCGATTTCTGGATAAAATTGGCTATGTGCCAGAAGAAAACTTGGTGGGTCGTGTGGCAATGATTTGGCAAAATGTAAACGGGTTTTCAATTCTAAATCGTCCTGAAGAAATCCACCCCAAGCCTTGAAAAATCTGCTCTTCATCTGCGGTGCCAATAAGCTGCGCAGCCCTACAGCGGCGCAGGTGTTTTCGCGTTACCCCTATGTTGAAACTGATTCAGCAGGGTTGAATGCCGGAGCTGATATGCGGGTTTCGCCGGAGCAGCTTGAATGGGCCGATATTATTTTTGTGATGGAGAAATCGCAGCGCATAAAATTGGCAAAACAGTTTCGGAAACATCTCAATGGCAAACGCGTGGTGTGTTTAGATATTCCGGACAAGTATAGTTATATGCAGCTGGAATTAGTGGCGTTGCTGGAGAAGAAGGTGGGGCCGCTTTTAAAGTAATCCCCTTCTCCCTCAAGGGGAGAGGATAAGATTAGCGGGCCAGTTTCTTATCAATCGCAACAAACACCAGTGCCAAAATAATAAACGACACCGACAGAGCTGCGATGCTGGCAATCAAGCGTGGCAAATCGAGTTGAGTGGGATTGAGGAACCAATAGGCATACCAGCCATCATTAGCGCCTCTGATCAAAGCGTAAATGCAATAGGCCAAGGGTGATATGATGGCCCAGCCAGCATCCTGCCATCGCAATGAACCGTGTTTAGAAAAGAACCAAGCGAGCACAAATAAAATTGGCGAAACATCGTGCAACAGGTGATTGGCCACGGTCTGCCAGCCCTCCGTTTGCCATTCTGAGCGCAGCGCAACTGAAAAGACGATGCCCACAAAAGCGATGGTTGACACGGTGGCCAATCGTATTATTGCGCTTGCACCATTAAATATCATGGCCGTTGCTACAACAGCCACTGCGATGTTCGACCAAATCGTAAAATAGCTGAGGAAGCGCCAAACAGCGGTAAGGGTTGTAGCTCCCTGAGATGTCATCTGTCCGATCGTCAGATCAAGCTGCACCAGCAGAGCCACCCATGCTGTTGCGGCAGTTATGAGAGAAATGCTTCGATGCAGATTCATTAAATTGATTTACACTTTCTTTCTCAAGGAGAGAAGGAGGGCTTTCTCATATGCTCAAATTCAAAACTGATGTAGCCTAAGAGTTAACATGACATCACGGCCAATTCTGCTAGTCTTTAGCAAGTCTAACAAGGTCTGGTGAGGTTGATATGAAACATCATTTAAGACGGATCTTGGCGTTAAGCGCCATAATCTTATTTTCGAATTTGGCAATTGCAGGTGCGCCTCTGAAGGGCGTTGACGTGAAGCTTGGCAAAAACCCAGGTGGAACGCCAGCAGCGCGCACCACAACTGATGGTAAAGGGAATTTCGGATTTGGGGTGTTGCCGCAGGGCAGCTATAGTGTGATCATCAAATTTATAGTGAAATCGTCGCTTGGAAAAGCTTTGCCCACGGCTGCCATTGTGGTTGTGCATGGAGCTGTGGGTGGTGATAAAAAAGCCTCAACATCCTTGGCTCGAAAAAGTGGATCAGTGATTGCTGCGGATCGAGTTGTACAAAATGTACTGACTTTCACGGCAGACGGCATTCATGCCGTAACGGGAAACATCACAGCAGCAGATTGACCGAGTTGCTGGTAGTGGACTCGTATTCACCTTCTCCCATGCAGGGAGAAGGTGAATCAGTAATGCTAGCCTTCGGCGCGTTTGAATCCACCGCCGGAGGAGCGACCGGAGCTTGGACGGCTATCGCCGCGTTTGCCAGCGAAGTTGCCGCCGGGCTTTCTATTGCGGTTCATACTATCGCCCTTGGGCTTGAACCAAGGTTTGTTAGGATTTTCTGGGCGTGCATCGGCTTTTGGTTTGGCCTTTTGATACATGATTGAGGGAACACCAGCCAGCGGGCTCCACTTAGAACCTTCTGGCATTTCGCGCTTTTGCGGAGCACGTTTTTCTGCCACTTGGGCTTGTTCAGCGCGTTGCTCATGGGCTGGTTTATTTTTGAAATCAGCTTGGCCACGGTGGAACCTGCCGCCTTGGGGTTTGCCACCTTGTGGTTTGGTGGAACGACCATTTGGTCTGCGGGCTTCATTTTCTTCTGGCTTCAAAACAGCTTTGCCTAAAGCATGCTGCACCACGGGAACTGTTTGGCGAATTGTCTTTTCAATGTCGCGCAGCAATGAACGTTCATCACCAGCACAAAACGCAATCGCCACACCTTCAGCACCAGCACGGGCCGTGCGGCCAATGCGGTGAACATAAGATTCTGGCACATGCGGCAAATCGAAATTGATCACATGGCTAACACCGTCCACATCAATGCCGCGGGCGGCAATGTCGGTGGCGACCAGCACAAGAATCTTGCCAGCCTTAAATCCGGCCAGAGCTTTCTCGCGATTGGGTTGGCTCTTGTTACCATGAATGGCGGCGGCGGTATAATTCGCTCCCGTCAAGCTTTTCACAACCTTGTCAGCGCCATGCTTGGTGCGGGTGAACACAAGTGTTCTGGTCATGTTATTGTCTTTGAGCAGTTCATTCAAAAGCGCTGGCTTATTGCCTTGCTCCACATGAATAACCGATTGGTTCACACGCTCAGCCGTTGTCGCAACCGGAGCCACTTCAACGCGGACGGGATCAGTTAACAAGCCTGAAGCGAGATTTGAAATTTCCTTGGGCATGGTGGCCGAGAAGAACAGGTTTTGACGGTTCTTTGGCAACATACCAGTGATTTTGCGGATGGCATGGATGAAGCCGAGATCAAGCATTTGATCCACTTCATCAAGTACAAAAATTTCCACTTTTGAAAGTGTCACGGCGCGGCGCTCAATGAGGTCGACCAAGCGACCAGGAGTGGCCACCAGAACATCAACACCACCACGCAGAATTTCCATCTGCTTGCCAAGCGAAGTTCCGCCAAACACAACAGCGCGCGAAAGTTTCATATATTTGCCGTAAGTTTTGAAGCTTTCGCCAATTTGCGCAGCAAGTTCGCGGGTTGGCGAAAGAATAAGCGCACGGCAGGTGCCTTTGGCGGGGCGTTCAGCATGTTTGGCCAAACGATCCAAGATTGGCAGCGCGAAAGCGGCTGTTTTGCCGGTGCCGGTTTGGGCAATGCCGAGCAAATCTTTGCCTTGCATCAATGGCGGAATGGCTCTCGCTTGAATGGGGGTTGGTTTATCGTAACCTTCAGCGGCAATCGCCTTCAAAAGGAGTTCGTTTAAATTTAGTTCGGTGAATGAATTCACAAGTTTTTCCAATGTCGGAGCAATGGGGAAAGCGCTAGCCATGTCCGACATGCAGATGCGTGAAAGGTCACGCATCAGCTTGGCTGGCGCTTAAACTCCCCTACGTGAAAGGATTGTTCGGGATATTCGCTCCAGCTAGAACGGCTGCATCAAATGCGCCTCACGTATTCATCGAGGCTGGCTTGCGATGGGCTTCACATAGTTATGTTGCAGTGCAATGTCAACCGAAACTTGGGAAAGCCTTAACGGGTGCGATTCTACACTTGGTGCATGAGTGATGCGATACAACAATTTGGCTTGGCCCCTGATGCTGCTTCGGTGGCGATTGCATGGTTGCAGGCGCTGAAATCTGAGCGGCGCTTGGCGGCTAAAACTTTGGAAGCCTACGCGCATGATATAGCGCAGTTTGGCTCGTTTATGGTGGAACATTTAGGGGCGGCCCCTGATGTGAATGCTCTGGCGGATTTAACGGCATCGGATTTTCGTAGTTTTATGGCCAAGCGTCGTTCCCAAGGGTTGGAGAGCAGGTCACTGGCGCGGCAGATGTCGGCGATCCGCTCGTTCTTCCGCCATGCGGAACGGTCTGGCGATTTTAAATGTGCAGCGCTTGGCGTGGTGCGGGCGCCGAAGATTTCTCATTCTGTGCCACGGCCTTTGCCTGAAGCGTCAGCGCGGCGCGTGGCTGCGGCTGATGTATTTGAGCATGATGAGCCTTGGGTGAAAGCGCGTGATGCTGCCGTGCTCACATTGCTTTATGCCTGTGGTTTACGCATTTCTGAAGCGTTGAGCCTCACCGTGAAACAGGCGCAGAGTAATCCGCTGGTGGTTTTGGGCAAGGGTGGCAAGACCCGTATTGTGCCTGTGGTGAGTGTTGCGCAAGATGCAATTGCCACTTACTTGAAACTTTGTCCGCTGGCGCTTGCAATACATGAACCCCTGTTTCGCGGTGTAAAAGGTGGGGCTCTCAGCCCACGCATTATTCAACTTCTCATGGAGCGCATGCGCGGGGCTCTCAATTTACCAGACTCCGCCACACCGCATGCGTTGCGGCATTCATTTGCTTCACATCTCTTAGGCAATGGGGCTGATCTTCGCGTCATTCAAGATCTGCTTGGCCATGCCAGCCTGTCGAGTACGCAGATTTATACCGAGGTCAATCGCACCCATTTACTTGAGCAATATCGCAAGGCATTCTCTCGTTAATGCCTGTTATCGACAAAATAATTGCGAACGAAGTCTTGCCCGCCCACGCTGATGTGGTGGTGATTGGGGCTGGTATTATTGGCATTTGCACTGCTCTTGAACTGGCCGAGCGTGGGCTTTCGGTTGTGGTTCTGGAAAAAGGTGAAGTGGCTGGCGAACAATCCAGCCGCAATTGGGGCTGGTGCCGCCAGATGGGGCGTGACCCCAGAGAAATTCCGCTTATTCTCGAATCGTTGGAACTCTGGCGCGGCATGAATGAACGGCTGGGGGCTGAGACGGGTTTTCGCCAATGCGGCATTGTTTATTTGTCTGACACGGAAGAGCATTTTGCATCCAAGCAAAAATGGCACCATGAAAATGCGGTGCCCTATGGTTTGGAAACCAAACTGATTGGGCGGGCTGAAATTGAGCGCTTGGCCCCGGGCTCGCAAAGCAAATGGGCGGGCGCCATGTACACAGCAGGTGACGGGCAAGCAGAGCCCTTCATTGCCGTACCAGCCATGGCGCGGCATTTGCAAAAACTAAGTGGTCAGATTTTTACAAATTGCGCGGCGCGTGGGCTCGAAACAACGGCAGGCGCGGTGAGTGCTGTGGTGACCGAGCGCGGCGTTGTTAAATGTGCGCGGGTTGTTCTGGCTGGAGGCTATTGGTCACGGCGGTTCTTGTACAATATGGGAATTTCATTTCCGCAATTGGGTGTGATAAATTCCGTTATGCGCACAACACCTATTGATGCGGGGTTCGGCACCACGATTTCGGGTACAAAATTTGCGGCCCGTAAAAGGCTTGATGGCGGATATAGCGTTAGCCACAATCATTTTTCGGTTGCTGATATTGTGCCAGATAGTTTCCGCTTGCTGCGTGAATTTTTGCCGATTTTTAAATTGGATTGGCGTGGGCTTCGCCTGCGCCTTGGCAAGCGTTTTATTGACGAGGCAAGCTTGGCACGGCGCTGGGCTCTGGATGTTGTCTCACCTTTTGAACAGGTGCGCATTCTCGATCCTGCACCCTTGCCGTGGATTTTGGATGAGGCGCTGGATTCTTTGAAAAAAACATTTCCAGTTTTTCAGCCTGCACAAGCCATTGAGCGTTGGGCTGGGGTGATTGATGCCACACCGGATGCGGTGCCAGTCATTTCAGCGCTGGCGCAGAAGCCTGGATTGTTTTTAGCATCAGGCTTTTCAGGCCATGGCTTTGGATTGGGGCCGGGAGCTGGCAAGTTAATGGCACAGCTTGTTATGGCTGAATCACCATGTGTTGATCCGATACCATTTCGCTTTGAGCGCTTGCATGATGGCAGCAGACCCAGGCCCACGACAGGTCTTTGATTTAGGCTGCGAGTTTGGCGTGTTCCATAGCGCGCGTTACGGTATCGAGTAGCTCCTGTGGCTGCACAGGCTTGCGCATAAATTCAAACACTTTAAGATCGGCGGCGCGCAGCTGAGTGGAGCGTTCCACATCGGCTGTCACCATCACGTAAGCCGCTTTTGAACCCATGATTTGCAAGGTTTCGACGACATCCAAACCATTCTTGACACTGCCAAGACGGAAATCAAACAGGCCCATGGCAAAGGTTTGATCAACCGCAAATTCTACAGCACTTTCCGGATCAGCAAAGCCTTTAACTCTATACCCACAATCCGCCAGAAGCTCAGCCACACTGGTGAGCAAATCCACGTCATCGTCAAGGATCAGAATATCGATATCTTTTTTAGCGGCGGTCATGTGAAGTCCCCTTTGCTCCACTATGATTTGGAATGATTGCAATGGGCTTACAGAGATTGTTAAAATTCTAGCGAATTTGCAATTTAGCTGTGAATTGAGCGGCTTGCCACAGCCATAGCCGCTTCTTTCACGGCCTCTGACAAGGTTGGATGAGCATGGCAGGTGCGAGCTAAATCTTCGGCGGAACCGCCAAATTCCATCAGCACAGCAACCTCATGAATCAATTCACCCGCTTGCGCACCAACAATGTGGCAGCCCAAAACCTTGTCGGTTTTGGCATCAGCCAGAATTTTGACGAAGCCATCTGTGGTTTGATTGGCCTTGGCTCTGCCATTGGCGAGAAACAGGAATTTACCGGCTTTGTAATCCACACCAGCGGCTTTGAGTTCCTCTTCGGTTTTGCCAACTGAGGCCACTTCGGGTGAGGTGTAGACCACGCCGGGAATCACGTCATAATTCACATGGCCTGCTTGGCCTGCCAGAAGCTCGGCCAAGGCCACACCTTCATCCTCAGCCTTGTGTGCGAGCATCGGCCCTTTGATCACATCGCCAATGGCATAAATGCCGCTGAGCGAGGTATTGTAATGATCGCCAACTTCAATGCGTCCGCGTTGGTCGCGTTTGATGCCCGCTTCATCGCAGCCCAGTCCATCAGTATAGGCATTGCGGCCAATGGCAACCAGCAAGATGTCTGAGGTTAAGGTTTCTGCCGTGCCGCCGGCTGCGGGCTCAACAGTGAAAGACACATTTTTATCGGAAGCTTTTGCCCCGGTCACTTTATGCCCGAGCTGGAAACTGAGGCCCTGCTTTTCCAAAAGGCGTTGCAAAGCCTTGGCCGCATCCAGATCCATGCCAGGTAAAATCCGATCGAGATATTCAATAACGGTAACTTTAGAGCCAAGCCGCGCATAGACGGAGCCAAGTTCTAAACCAATAACCCCGGCTCCGATGATGGTAAGAGTCTTGGGAACATCTTTAAGCTCAAGCGCACCAGTTGAAGATACAATGCGCTTCTCATCAATCTCAACGCCCTTAAGCTTGGCCACATCAGAGCCAGTGGCGATGATGATGTTTTTGCTTTCCACAATCTGGCCAGCCACATCAACTTTGCCAGAGCCTAAAATCTTTCCAAGCCCACGGATCACGGTCACTTTGTTTTTCTTCAGCAGAAAATCAATGCCCTTAGTGTTGCCGTCAATGGCCTCTTGTTTAAAATTCATCAGTCTTGGAAAATCAACATGTGAAACTGAAATAATACCCATCTTGGCAAAGCTGTGTTGGCTTTCGGCATAAAGCTCTGAGGCGTGCAACAAAGCTTTGGAGGGAATGCAACCCACATTCAAACAGGTGCCGCCATGGGTGGCGCGCTTTTCAATGACAGCCACTTTCAATCCAAGTTGAGCTGCACGAATGGCGCAAACATAACCGCCGGGGCCAGTACCGATAATGGTGACGTCATAGGTCATGATCACAAATCCAAAAGTGCGCGGCTAGGGTCTTCCAAGATTTCTTTGACGCGAACCAAGAATGTTACAGCCTCTTTGCCATCAACAATGCGGTGGTCATAGCTCAGGGCCAGATACATCATCGGGCGGATCACCACTTGGCCATTCATGGCAATGGGGCGCTCCTGAATTTTGTGCATGCCGAGAATACCAGACTGTGGCGCATTTAGAATTGGTGTGGACATGAGCGAGCCATAGATACCGCCATTGGAAATGGTAAAGGTGCCGCCTTGCATATCGGCAATTTGCAATTGGCCATCGCGGGCCTTCTTGCCGTAAGCGGCGATGGTTTTTTCGATGCCGCTAAAGGATAGCATGTCGGCATCACGCAGCACTGGAACCACAAGACCCTTATCTGTGCCAACAGCAACACCCACATGATAATAATTCTTATAGACCATGTCTTCGCCGTCAATTTCAGCATTCACAGCGGGCACATCTTTCAAAGCTTGCACGCAAGCTTTGACGAAGAAACTCATAAAGCCCAGCTTCACGCCATGCTTCTTCTCAAAGGTGTCTTTGAATTGATTGCGCAACGCCATCACCTCAGTCATGTCCACCTCATTGAAGGTGGTGAGCATGGCAGCGGTGTTTTGAGCATCCTTCAAACGGCGCGCAATGGTTTGGCGAAGCCTCGACATTTTTACACGCTCTTCAGAAC
>JANYGE010000101.1 GCA_025362535.1 Hyphomicrobiales bacterium | reverse complement strand
GCATTTTGGGATTGGCCGGATGGTTTCAAAAACTCCTCCAGCAGAATCTCACCAGGGGTAGGGATTGGCAAAAGGTCGGCCTTGTTTGCCTTAGTGGTAGTCGACGATTTCAACATTTCTCGCTTCTCCTTCAACCCATTTAAAACATATGCGCCATTGATCGTTGATCCGAATGGACCATTGCCCAGCTCGCTTGCCGCGCAATTGTTCGAGTCTATTGCCAGGCGGCTCGCGTAAATCGCCAATCACCACGGCACGATTCAGATAGAGCAACTTTCGCAATCCAATCTTTTGAATATCTTCTGGCAAGCGTCGAGATCGAAAGCCTTGCCAGACAAGTTCAGTTTCACGATCTAGGAAGCTTTGGATCATTAAAGTTTGTAACGTATAACGTTACGAATGTCAAATTGCTCACTTTGTAGGGTTTGACATCGCCCCCCACTTCCCCTATCACGCAGCCATCAACAGGGCCTTTGCCCTGTTTTTGCTTACCTGTGGCACTTTAAAAGTGTCTGTCGGCTGGGAAACTGGTGGCTAGGAAGGTGGGTTAACATGCTGCTGAATTACGGAAAAGTTGTTCGACTTTTCTGGTCAATTCTGCGGCAACCGTAAAAAGGATAGAGCAAATGACAAAGCGTTTAGACGCCAAGTATAAAATTGACCGCCGCATGGGTGAGAATATTTGGGGCCGCCCCAAGTCTCCCGTTAACAAGCGCGAATATGGCCCTGGCCAGCATGGTCAACGCCGCAAGGGCAAGATTTCTGATTTCGGCACGCAGCTGCGCGCCAAGCAAAAGCTGAAGGCCTATTATGGCAATATCAGCGAAAAGCAATTCCGCGCTGCTTATGCTGAAGCTTTGCGCATGAAGGGCGATAGCTCTGAAAACCTGATTGGTTTGCTCGAACGCCGCGTGGATGCGCTGGTGTATCGTGGCAAATTCGCCATCACCGTGTTTGCTGCACGCCAATTGGTTTCGCACGGTCATCTGCGCGTAAACGGTAAGCGTTGCACCATTCCATCCATGCGCCTCAAGGTTGGCGATGTGGTTGAACTCACACCAAAGGGCAAGGAAATGGTTGCCGTGCAGGAAGCGCAAGCCACTGCCGAGCGCGACATTCCAGATTACGTTGAATTCGATGTGAAGGCCGGCAGCGTGAAACTGACCCGTATTCCTTCCCTCACCGACGTTCCGTATCCTGTGCAGATGCAGCCAGCCTTGGTTGTGGAATTCTATTCGCGTTAATTCGCGTTCGAGATTATTACAAAAGGGCTTGCATCACTGCGAGCCCTTTTTTCTTGGGAGAGTGCCATGAGTGATGTTGCCAGACGGATTGATGAATTAGAAACGCGGATTGCGCATCAAGACAAGACCATCGCTGATTTGAATGAGATGATCACGGCGCAGTGGCGCAAGATGGACGCGCTGGAGTTTCAGTTGCGCCGCTTTGGCGAAGAGTTGCAATCGATGGATAGTGCTGAGGCACAGGCCAACCAAAGGCCGCCGCATTATTGAAATACTTCTGCCACTTTCGCATCAGCCAATGCAAAGCATCCGGCAATCGTTGGGCTCAGCGGCAGGTTTCGGTAATTGCCGATGGAGCCTTGGGCGCGCAGGCGGCCAGAGAGGCCGGGTTCATCGCCGCTCACCACCCAGATAAATCCAAAACTGGTTTCGCGGATGGGTTTGGCTCCAGCGTTCACCAGTGACGCAAAGATGTGATCTTGTGGCGTGCCGGGGTTGAAGATGGCCAGCATGGTGCCGGAGGCTTCGGCGGGCAGGGCTCCTGCGCGCATGATCGCGGCCATGGCGATCAGCCAAACCACAATCACGCCACTGAAGAGGGCCAATGCGAATTTATGGCCGGGGAAGGTCATACCGCTGCGAAGCTGGTGGCGCGTTGCTCTTTGATCGGCAGGTTGATAAAGGCAGCGAAGACTGCCAGAGCAACGCTCATCCACCACACCACATCATAGCTGCCATAAATATCAAAGAGCTTGCCGCCCAGCCACACGCCGAAGAACGAACCGATTTGATGGCTGAGGAACACAAAACCATAAAGCGTTCCCATATAGCGCGTGCCGAACATCACAGTGACTAAACCCATGGTGAGCGGCACTGTAGAGAGCCACAGAAAGCCCATACAGGCGGTGAAGATGAGTGTGGTTGTCTGCGTAATAGGTAACAAAATGAAAACTGCGGTGACAATGGCGCGGGCCAGATAGATCGCACTTAAAGGCACCCGCTTTTCACCACGCCCACCAATGATGCCCGATGTATATGAGCCAATCACATTGAACAGACCAATCAGCGCCATGGCGATGCCAGCGAATTCCTTGGTCATGCCATGCTGAGCCAGATAGGGTGGCAGATGCACGGTGATAAAGGCCAGTTGAAAACCGCACACGAAGAATCCGGCCACCAGTAAATTATAGGAGCCATGACCGAAGGCTTTGCTCACAGCTTGGCCCATCGATAATGTGGTTTCGCCCGCCGTGGCTTGGTTACTGCTGGAGTTTTGCGCCAGCAATGGAAACGCAAAGGGGATGATGAGCAAGGATGATGCAGCCAGCACCAGCAAGGATGTATGCCAATCATAGGCAGCGATCAATGCGCCCACCAAGGGCGAGAATATGAATTGACCCAGCGAGCCTGAAGCTGTGGCCAGGCCAAAGGCCCATGAGCGCTTTTCAGGTGGCACGATGCGGCCCAAGGCAGCCATCACAATCCCAAATGATGATAGGGCAATGCCAATGCCCACAATAATGCCGCCGCCCATGTGAAGGATGAAAGGCGAGCCCGCATAATTCATGGTGACGATGCCAATAGCGTAAAGCACTGCACCCACCATCAACACGCGCGCCGAACCATAACGATCAGCCAAGGCACCAGCCATCGGCGTGGCAATGCCCCACAGCAGGTTCTGCAAAGCAATCGCCAGCGAATAAGTCTCGCGAGGCCAGCCATGGGCTTCAGAAATCGGCAGCGTGAATTGCCCGAAGGTGGAGCGCACACCGAAATTGATGATGGCCACCAAGCAGCCTGCAACCAGGATCACAGTGGGGGTGAAATACCAAGGCGTTGGCTTTGTGGTGATTTGCATGATGATACCCTAAGCGATCTGTTTTGATTTACCAAATTCGGCAACGGCCACACCCGCTAAAATGATGAGCCCTGCGATCAAAGTTGCATAGCTGGCTTTTTCACCCAGAAGCCACCAGCCCGCACCCACGGTGAGAACCGGAATGAGATAAAGCGATGCACCCATGGTGGTGGAGCTTAAATAATGCACGGCAAAATTCCAGGTGACCAGACAGATTACGGTGCCGAGAACGGAGAGGAAAAATAATGCGAACAGGGCTTGCCCATCCAGACCCATGGCCGTGGTAAGTGTGGTTCCGGATATGAAAGCCAGTGATGGCGGCGCGCATAATATCAAGGTCAAGGCCGAGATTTTCAGGGTGCCATATTTGCGCAGCAGGGGTCTGCTATATATCACATAGATGGCCCAGGCTATATCGCAGCCGAGCAAGAGAAGGCCGCCAGTCAGCATGTCATTGAATTTCATGTCGCCGCCCAGATTGCCACCGAACAGATAAATCGATCCGACAAATGAAATGATCAAGCCGGCAATGCTGGAAAGTGTTAATTTATCAGCGCCGATCATGGCCGCAATCAATGCGATCAAAAGCGGCTGCACCGCAATGATCATGCTGCCAAAGCCTGCAGGCACATAGGTATAGCCAAAAACCGAGCCGATAAAATATCCAAACATGCCGATGATGGCGACAACCAGAAGTTTTGGAATATCGGCCCGTTCAATATGCCAGCCGGAATAGAAAAGCAGTGGCAGGGCAGCCAGAGCTGTAAAGCACATGCGAATGACCATGGCGTCAGTCGGGCCCGCTTTAAGCGAGAATGATCTCACAAAAACCGGGGTCATGCCCCACACCAAAATGGTGAAGACGAGGGCAATAATGGCGCGGGTGGTATTGGTCATGCCCGCTTATTAGCATGCCGTTTTAGACGCACAATCGCGCCAGCGGCTTAGCTGTCATGCGCAGCGACAGCCCGTGCCACGGCAGGGCGAGCTTGCATGGCTTTGCGGTGCGCGAGGGTTTTGGGGAACTTGTTAATATCCACGCCATCGGCCTCCAACCAGTTTGAAATAGTGAAGAGATAGGCATCTGCTGCCGTGAACTGATCGCCAAACACCCATGGGCCTTTGAGATATTCATTCTCGATGATTGTGAAGCAATCACTCATGTTTTTTGGAACTTTGATTTTAAGATTCTCGACCACGGCTGGATCATCCGACCAACGATACCCGCGCGGGCGGTGCGCATGGGCCACATGCACGGTGGACGAAAGATAGGCGTTGAAAGCCTGCATCTGCGCGAAGACAGAGGGATCGGCCGGGGCAAGATTTGCTGCGGGGAATAGCTGTGCAATGTAACTCAAGATCGCTACATTTTCACTTAACACGCCATGCTCAGTGGCCAGCGCAGGAACCCGACCTTTAGGGTTCAAAGCTTTATATTTTGCACTGTTCTGCTCACCAGCAGGGAAGTTCACGCGGTAAGGTTCAAACTTCGCCCCCGCCTCTTCAAGCGCAATGTAAGGTGCCAGAGAGCAGGTGTGCGGTGCGTAGTAGAGTGTGAGCATGTTCTAAATCCCTCTTTAAAGCCGTCATTCCCGTCTGCGCGGGAATGACGAGTGCGGGGTGATTATACAACCACACCCTTATCGGCCATCAGTTGCTTCAGCTCACCAGATTGGAACATTTCCATCATAATATCTGCGCCACCCACAAATTCGCCCTTCACATAAAGCTGCGGCACGGTGGGCCAGTTGGTGTAATCTTTAATGCCTTGGCGAATGGCATCATCAGCCAGCACGTTCACATCTTTGAACGGCACACCAAGATGCTGCAGAATTTGCACCGAGCGGCCCGAGAAGCCACATTGCGGCATATCCACATTGCCCTTCATGAAGAGCACCACGTCATTGGATTTTACGGTTGTATCGATTTGGGTGTGAATGTCGGTCATTTTAATTCTCCAGAATAGTTGTGGTGAGCGCCAGCGCATGTAACACGCCGCCCATGTTGCCTTTGAGCGCAGCATAGACCATTTGGTGCTGCTGCACACGGCTTTTACCTTTGAAGGCGGCAGAGGCCACGGTGGCGGAATAGTGGTTGCCATCGCCTGCGAGATCTTTAATTTCGATCACGGCATCGGGCAGGGCGGTTTTGATAAATGTTTCAATTTCAGGGGCGGTCATGGCCATGGGGCAGGTTCCTTTGCCCCACAGATAATGCCATCACAGCGAAATTACCAGCCTATTTGCGGATGCCTTTCACGGCATTGGCAAATGACCCATAGACAATGCGACCATCGGCTTGCGTGGGAAGTTGTGATTTCAGCTCGGCTTGCAATTCATCGCGCACAGGTTGCGGCAGGGCTTCGATGAATTTACCTTGCGGGCCAATGGG
>JANYGE010000252.1 GCA_025362535.1 Hyphomicrobiales bacterium | reverse complement strand
GGGAAATCCGATTTAGCTAAACGCGCCATCACTTCGGGCAGTGGATTTGTGGTTTCCAGCGATGGTTATGTGATGACGGCGGCCCATGTTGCGGTGGCCAAGGGCAATGAAATTTCTGCACGAGCCGCCAATGGCCGGGTCTATTCCGGTTCAGTGGTCGGCATCAATCTCAACAATGATATGGCCGTGTTAAAATTGCGCGGCTTCACCGGCCATGCTGTCGCGCCCGCAGGCCCCGGCTGCCTGGTCAAAGGCGATATGGTTTATACCTTGGGCAAGCCCCATGGCGGCGGCGATACGGCGCGCGTTGGCGCACTTGAAGCCCTGCATTTTGGCCGCCCGGTGGCTTATGGCAAATTCGGCTATCCTGATGCAATTGTTCTG
Source organism: Hyphomicrobiales bacterium (assembly GCA_025362535.1). Lineage (GTDB taxonomy): Bacteria > Pseudomonadota > Alphaproteobacteria > Rhizobiales > Aestuariivirgaceae > Aestuariivirga. The sequence goes on along the minus strand of JANYGE010000252.1, from coordinate 11,515 downwards.
CATATGGGCACCCAGCGCGGCGAATCAGGTGGGCCAGTGTTCGACAATAAAGGCCAACTCATCGGCATGGTGGTGAGCACACTTTCTGATACGAACGGCCAATCGATCAATTTGGCCCATGCCATTCCCGCCAATACATTGGCAAATTATCTGTGCAGCCAAACCAGCTGTACAGGCGCTTGGCCAGCGCTGGCCACCAAGCAAACTGATAGCTGCGGTTAAACCACCAGAACCGTGGTTCCTGTGGTTTTTCTGGCCTCCAAATCGCGGTGCGCTTGGGCTGCATCTTGCAAGGCATAGCGCTGGTTGACCGGGATTTTCACTTTTCCAGATTTTACAATGTCCAGCACATCCTGCGTGGTTTCTTTAAATTCGGCGGGGGTCGCGATATAGCTTCCCAGCGTTGGGCGCGTTACATAAAGCGATCCTCGCGCGGCCAGCAGCCCAAGATTAAGCGCTGATACCGGGCCTGACGCATTGCCAAAACTCACCAGCAGCCCGCGCAGAGCCAAGCAATCAAGCGATGTCATCAAAGTCGCCTGCCCTACGCCATCATAGACCACGGGCACACCCTTGCCGGAGGTCAACTCGCGCACGCGCGCCACCACATTCTCGGTGCTGGAGTTAATCACATGAGCACAGCCATGGGCCTTGGCAATCGCCACCTTCGCATCAGAGCCCACGGTGCCAATCACCTTCACGCCAAGCGCCTTGGCCCATTGCGAGAGAATGAGCCCAACACCGCCTGCTGCCGCATGCAATAAAATGGTTTCGCCGCGTTTGACCTTATAGGTTGCGCGAATAAGGTAGCGCACGGTCATGCCTTTCAGCATCATGCCTGCTGCGGTTTCATCGCTAATAGATTTTGGTAACTTCACCAAATGCTGCGCAGGAAAGTTCCGCGCCTCGGCATAGGCCCCCATTGGTCCTGAGCCATAGGCAACGCGGTCACCAATTTTGAAACCTTTCACCCCGGCTCCCAGCGCAGTGATTACACCTGCGGCTTCAGAGCCAAGACCACTTGACAGAGCCACCGGATAGAGCCCGCTACGTTGATAAGTATCGACGAAATTTAGACCAATGGCGGTGTGGCGCAGTTGCACTTCGCCAGCTCCAGGTGCAGACAAAGCAACATCCTCAAACTGCAAAACCTCCGGCCCGCCCGTTTTATGAAATCTGATTGCCTTCATGCCACACCTTCCAAATTTACATCCGACCATAACCCGCGCATGGCCGAAACCAGTTTTTCCCAAGATAAATGTTCAAGTGGAATAATCTCCACTTCAAGCACCGCCGCCTTGCCCATTAAGGCATTATAGCGCGGCACATTTTTGATCTCATCAAAAAGATCCGTCGTCACCAAAACCGCTACGCGCTCCCCCTCACGGCCAAAATGATCGGCGAGATTATCAGCCTCATGCACCGCGTCCATCAACCGGTTGCGATGCTTGCGATCAGACATATCAAGCTCAGAACGAAGCGCTTTGCACGACACAAAACTTAAACGCGAACCATGGCGCGCAATCAAATCTATTTCATTTTCGCCGGTGAATGTTTTAACTTTCCAGCCCAGCACTTGGCCATAGATGGCCTCATGTGCACCCGCCTCGATCGCTGCAAGCCAAGCCAGTTCTTCCAACCACCCGCCCGACATATAGCGCCTGCCTTTTACTTCGCATATGGCATGACCATGACTTTCACGCAAAACCATACCATGCTGTTGCAGTTCACTCACCAGCCGGTGCCCGTCCGCATCCAAGGTATCTGGAGTCACTTCAACATGACGCATGAATTCTTCGGTGGCTTTAAAAATGCGATCACGCACTTTCTCAAACAGCTCATAGTTTTCAGCAATCAACCGCGAAAGCGGAGCATGCTCCACAGCATGTTGTGGATTACCGCTCACAGTTTTCAACCAGGCTCCGCGGTTTTTCAACAGATTATCAATAGAATGACTATTCATAATCATATTCTTGCCCTAAAGAATTCGGCATTCCAAGGGGTTCCGTAGATGAGTATCGAAATTTCACCATTAGTTGAGCGCGTTGAGTTCCCACCCATTGCAGAGGCGATGAGCTGGATTAAAAAAGGCCCAAGCAATCGCGAATTGCTGAATATGTGCCAAGCCGTGCCGAGCTACCCTCCCGCACCTACATTGCAAGCCGAAATTGCGCGACTGGCGGGACTGCCCGAGATTGGCGGCTATACTGATATTTATGGTGTGGCACCGCTGCGGGAGGCCTATGCCAAGCATGTGAGCGTGGACTATGGCACGCGCATTGCTGCAAGCGAAGTTGCCATCACAACTGGTTGCAACCAAGCTTTTGCCGCAGCCATTATGGCCGTGGCCAAGGCTGGTGATAATGTGATCCTGCCCACGCCCTATTACTTCAATCATCAAATGTGGTTGACTATGATGGGAATCGAAATCAGGCCTATTCCAGCATTTTCGAATGGCACCACCCACCCCGACTCGATGGATGCCGCTGCATTGGTTGATGAACGCACCAAAGCGATCATCCTGTGCACACCAAACAACCCGACTGGAGCGATTTATCCCGCCGCCGTTTTGGAGCAGTTCTTTACTGTGGCGCAAGTGGCTGGAATTGCTTTGGTGCTGGATGAAACCTATAAGGATTTCCGACCAGATCCAGTGCCGCCGCATGGGCTTTTCAACAAGCCAGACTGGCAGGGCACGCTGATCCAGCTTTATAGTTTTTCTAAAATCTATGCCCTCGCAGGCTATCGCTTGGGGGCGATGATTGCTGGCCCTGAAATTATGTATCAGGTGGCCAAGATTTTAGATTGCATGACCATCTGCCCACCCCATATCACCCAGCGCGCTGTACAATTTGGCCTCACCGCTTTGGACGATTGGAAGACTGAGAAAAAAGCCGTGATGCGAGAGAGGCTTGCAGCGTTACGCAGTGCATTTGAAACGCCAGGTTTAAAATATGAGTTGGTGAGCAGCGGGGCCTATTTTGCTTATGTAAAACACCCGTTTATGGGCGAGCTTTCCAAATCAGTGGCTAAACGCTTAGCCTCTGAAAATGATGTGCTCTGTTTGCCCGGCAGCATGTTTGGGCCAGAACAAGAAAATTACATGCGCTTTGCCTTTGCCAATGTGGAAGCGCACCGCATGGCTGGATTGGCGGAGCGGTTGATCGAGAGTCAATAAGCGCGCTAGACTATCCCTATGGAAAAGATTCGTACCCTCGCTTTTGCCGCGGCTTTGGCTGCGTTCTCGTCAATGCCAGTTCATGCCGAACCTAAATATGGCATCGTGATGCTGGGTGAGCCGGGGCTTCCCGCAGATTTCAAAAGCCTGCCCTATGCTAACCCTGATGCGCCTCAGGGTGGCACCTTGAAGCAAGCCATAACGGGCACATTTGACAGCACGAATATATTTATCGTCAAAGGCAATGCGCCTGCAACACCCGGAACATTTGTATTTGAAACCTTGATGGGCCGCAATTGGGCCGAGCCCTTTGCGCTTTATGGATTGTTGGCTGAAACCATTGATGTCTCCGATGATCGTCAGACCTTCACCTTCAAGCTGCGCCCGGAAGCCAAATTTTCCGATGGCACACCCGTGACCGCTGCTGATGTGGTGTTTTCAATGGAAACCTTACGCGACAAGGGCAAGCCAAAATATAAAAACAACTACACAAAGATCACCAAGGTCGAAACACCTGACGAGCGCACAATCATTTTCCACCAAGATAAAAGTGATCGCGAATTGCCGATGATCATGGGCTTGATGCCAATCCTTTCAAAAAAATATTGGGATGGCAAAACCTTTGATGAAAGCACGGTAGAGCCGATCGTCGGGTCCGGCCCTTATGTATTTGCGGATATAAAACCTGGTGAGATGGTTTCCTATAAAAAGAATCCGAATTATTGGGGCAAGGATTTGCCGTTCAACAAGGGCCTGTGGAATTTTGATGTGTTCCGCTTTGACTATTACAAAGATGCCAATGCCGCCTTCGAAGCTTTTAAAAAGGGTGATGCTGATGTGCGCACCGAAAGCGAACCTGTGCGCTGGGCCACTGGCTATAAATTCGATGCGGTAAATCAAGGCCAAGTGTTGCTGGAAGAAATCCCAACCAAGACCCCTGCTCCCGCTTCAGGTTTTGCCTTCAACACACGCCGCAAGATTTTCGAAGATGTCCGCGTGCGCGAAGCACTTGGCATGGCCTTTGATTTTGAATGGGCCAATGCCAATCTTTTTGGCAATGCCTATAAACGCACCTATGGCTATTATAGCGGCTCGGAACTTTCTTCGCTGGGCAAACCCGTGGATGCAGCAGAGCTTGCGATTCTCGGCAGCACCGGGGGCGGGCTTCGCGCTGACATGACCGATGGCAGCTTTCGCTTGCCGGTGAGTGACGGTTCAGGCCGAGACCGCAAGCTTCTAAAGCAAGCCGTTGATATGTTGGCCAAGGCGGGTTGGACTATCAAGGATCAGTCTTTGGTGAATAGTGCTGGAGAGGCCTTTGCCTTTACAATCACCCTGCAAAGCCCTGATCAGGAAAAAATTGCCCTTCACTATCAACGCACCTTGCAGCAGATTGGCATCAAAGTTGATATTCGGATTATTGATGCAGCGCAATTCACCGCTCTGCAAAAGACTTATGACTATGACATGATCCCGGTCACTTGGTTTAACTCGCTTTCACCTGGCAATGAACAAAATCTCTATTTTGGCTCAGCCGGAAAAACCACTGAAGGCACACGCAACTATCCGGGCATTGCCGATCCCGCCGTAGACCATGCCATTGATGCGATGCTTCATGCCACAACGCGTGAAGATTTTGTATCTGCGGTTCACGCGGAAGATCGCGCTTTGGTCGCGGGGTTCTATACCATTCCCTTCTATTCGCCACCACAATGGGTGGCGCGTTGGTCTTATATTGGCAGGCCAGATCAACAACCTCTGGCGGGCTTTGAAACCACAACACTCTGGCGCAACCCATGATCACAATAGATGTTATTTCAGATGTTATTTGCCCGTGGTGTTTTCTCGGAAAACGCAGACTTGATAAGGCTTTAACTCTTATTCCAGAGCTTGAGGTTGAAGTGGTTTACCGCCCCTTCTTCCTCGATCCCAGCATTCCACCTGAAGGCCTCGACCGCCATAAATATATGGCTGACAAGTTTGGCGAGGAGCGTTTGAAAACCATTCATGATCCCTTGATCAAGGCTGGCAAAGAAGATGGCGTGCCTTACCAATTTGACAAAATCACCCGCACTCCCAATACTCTGGATGCGCACCGATTGATCCGCTGGGCCAAAGTGGCAGAACGCCAGATGGATATCGTCGAAAGTCTCTTCGTGGCCTATTGGCGTGATGGCAAGGATGTGGGCGACCATGCCGTCTTAAATGCGCTGGCCAAATCCATCGACCTCGATGTGGCATCAGATCTATCTAGCGATAAAGATAAAAATGAAGTGATGCAGGAAGTGGCTAGGGCCCAGCAAATGGGAATTTCCGGCGTGCCGACTTTCATCATCAATCAGAAATACGGAATTTCTGGCGCGCAAAGTGCCGAGATGTTGGCTGGGGCATTAAAGGATATTGCGGCGAAGTAAATTAGCAGGTCTTGGAATTGCTGAAACGGGTTCCCATGATTGCAAAGACCATCTTGCCTTTAAAAATCATTTCTCCCACCTTGAATATGCCGCATGGCGTGCTTTGGGTGGACCTGAGGATCATTTTGTATTCATCACCATAGATGGGTGGCGTGATTGCTTTGCATTGATTTTTAGAAAGTTTGGCTACGTCTGGTGCCGTGCCTTTTTTGTAATTGGTTTTCGCATAGGCCAATCCAACGGCTTCGGCTGCATCTTCATTTGAACAGACACTGACCAAATTGTCGGAATCATCGGAGGTAAACTCTGCCATAATAGCAAATGTCGTGTCATCATACTGCGCAACAACAACTTCCTGATTGGTGTAGTTTGATTTGCGCCTTGCAACAATCTTATGTCCGGCATGGGCGAAGGCCGATTCAAGGCGGCATTCGCCCTCATCGGTTTGGCGCTGCTCGGCCCGCATGGATTTTCCAAGGTCCCAATCAAAAGTGTAATCAGACTCAGCTTGCGCCCATTTCTCCGCTGCGGCTTGGGTGCGGCAAACACCAGTCGCTGCATCCGCACCATGGCCAAAAGCATCACGCGCCTCGGAGCTGTAGCCAGTCATACCCACCAGCAAGCAGCCGATTACTGACACGATTAGCACTCTCATGGTCTTCTCCCTTTTCCACCGCAGTTTCATGGTGTCTTGCCACTAGGCTCTTGAAAGGCTGTCGGCTTCCATTGTTCAACTGCGTCTTTTACCATGCCCAATTGCACCGCCGAAAAGGTAACTTCGGTATTTGAAAACCCGTTGGCCACCGTCGCTGCCGCAGCATGCCCTTGCCTTGCGGCCAGCAACAACCATGTGTAACCCATCATCTCATTGGAGGTGAGGATGCCTTTGGCCACGGGGGGCACGCCGCGATTGCTCACATACATCATTCCGAGATTGTATTGGCCTGTTGGGTCGCCCTGCTCTGCCGCCATGCGATACCATTTCACCGCCTCAACATCGTCCTTGGCCACATCTATTCCATCAACATATTTATAAGCCATTTGATTTTCGGCGTAGATGTCTCCGTGCTCGGCAGCCAGTTTGAGGCGCTCGGGTTTCGGCACTGTGCTGCCAGGCCGACCCAGTATCTTCTGGGCAATCAAATCCAGTTGTTCAGCTTCAACGCTGTGGAGCTTGGTGGCCGCAGCCCGATCAAATTGTTCGGCCGCCAATTGTAGCCATTTCGTCGCAATGAAAAGATCTCTTTCAACGCCGTCGCCGTCACTATACATGATCCCAAGTGCTGATTGTGCTTTGTCATTGCCTTTAAGAGCGGCGCGTTCATACCACTTGGCGGCCTCAGCATGGTCTTTTTCCACGCCTTTGCCATAGAAGTATAAAACTCCCACATTGAACGCCGCTGTCTGGTCACCCGCATTGGCTGCTGGTGTCCAAAGCTTGAGGGCTGTTGCAAAATCGCCCCGACCATAGGCCGCAAAGCCGTCATCCGCTTGGGCAGCTGGCGCCGCACTCAAAAACACAATCATAGCAAGAATTAGAGCAGAGAACCTGAACACAGCTTCCAACCATCCTCCGATGATGTGTTTAATGAAGCACAGATTGATTGCAAAAAAAAGCTGGATATTTCCCAGCGCCAGCGTCGTGTGGCCTGGATTTTTAGGCGACGTAGCGTCAGGCCAGCTCTTGAGGCTGCTTGGTCATGCTATGCTAAACTCAGTTGTTTGGAATGGCGTACCGCAAAATATTAGCCCCAGTTTCTCTTCAAAATGCGGATTCCAAGTGTCACAAAAATTACCAACATCACCAATTGAGCAACAGCGAATGGCGGTTCAGATAAAGTTGGCGCTAGAGCATTTAAAAAGGCTACTTTCAGGAAGCCTTGCGCTACAAGCACAAAGAACAACAGGTAGATATTAAAAACGACGCCACCAATATAGACCCAGCGCCATAGCGACTTTAAATGGAAGATATAAAGCGCAATATAAACCAGAGCCAATGTGACTGTTGCCGCAATTCCTGTGGCAAATGCGGGCGTTACTGCTTTAAACGGAAAAAGGAATCCCGTAACTGTAGTTGCAACCGCCGCGACCAGAAACCATTTAACTAATTTACCAGTTACGTCTCTATCCAGCATTTTCATTACAGCACCAACGCCAAGAAAAATGCCAATAAAACTCAAAACTGTATGAAATACGGTCAACCCAGCTATATCAATCATGTAAATATCCGCCTGTCCGTTGACATAAACAAATTGGCGGAGAGGGAGGGATTCGAACCCCCGGAGGGCTTGCACCCCCTACGGTTTTCAAGACCGTCGCGATAGACCACTCCGCCACCTCTCCGCAATGAAAAATGAGGGCCTTATGGCGCTTCAAATAGCATTGTTTGGCGTGGAGGCAAGAGGCTTTTGTTGGGCAACAAAAAACCCCGTTGGAATGCGACTATCCCACGGGGTTCAGTTTGCAGGGTCGAGTTTATTAAAGGCGATAAAGAATTTGATCGGTCCAGAAGCGCTCAAGGCGGCCAAGGGCTTTATTCAAGCGATCAAACTCATCGGTTGAAAGACCTACAACTTCTTCAATGGCTTGCAATTGGCGGTTATACAAAGCATCGACACGGCTGCGGATCATGTTGCCCTTGTCGGTCAATTTTACGCGCACCGAACGCTTATCGGAACTGGAACGCTCATGGTTCACATAGCCCTGTTCCACCAGCTTCTTCAAATTATAAGACACATTGGAGCCTTGATAATGGCCGCGTGATTTAAGCTCTCCGGCGGTGAGTTCAGCATCAGAAATGTTGAACAGCAACAAAGCTTGCACGGGGTTCACTTCTTTTTCGCCGCTGCGTTCAAAGTCATCCTTGATCACGTCGAGCAAACGACGGTGCAGGCGTTCAATCAATGTCAAAGATTCGAGATAACGGTTTTTGATATCCTTGCGCTTTGGATCTAATGGAACCAAACGCGGGTCCGCCACTGCTACTGATGTATTCATGTTAGCCACCTCTATTTTTCCTGTTTGTGAGGCCTGCCTCTTTGGGTCAGTTCCTCTTGATGGGATCACACTAGGGCCACAGGACTTAAAGTCGGCTGAAGAGTCTCGGTAAATTTATTCTTATATTTGCGATAATTTGCAATGAGTTTGAACAGAGTTTATAGCGAGTTTTCGAGAATGGTTACTGAATTAACTACAGGTTTGGATGCGCGCCAAAGCTTCAGCGCGGTGCATGGCAGCCGCCGTTGAGGCCCGGCCAAAGGCCAATAATGTGCGCTGATGGGTTGCAACCACGTATTGATAAAGCGCATTGATTTCCTGCTGGCGCATGATGCCGCAACGGCGTTGAAGGTAATAGCGCTGCGTCAGACTGGCATAGGAGGATAGAGATGTTGCATCCTTCGCCTTTAGTTTTTTGCCAGCCAATTTAGCGTTGAGCGTTGTGATCATGCGAGGTTTTTGATCGCCAGATTCAAGCTTTGCAGGTTCCACTGGCTTTTCTGGTTCGGCCATTTGGGCCTGCTGCGGTTCAACTTGTGGCGCTTGCAGTGATGCTGTTTTGGCTGCGTTGAGAATGCTGTTCACTTCCGCTTTTTCTACATCGCTACAGCTGGCCGCCTGGCCTGCGGCCTTGCCACGTGCCAAGGCGGCACTTGCAGCAGCCACCGATTGTTGTCCGGCTAAAGCAAGTTCGGCACGCGCTACCAGATTGGAAAGATCATCATGCTCTGCCACACTCAGGAATTTACATGCACTGTCGATGGTTTGTGTTTTGGCCAGAAGCTCGGTTGCCTGTTCGGGCGACACGGATTCTGCCCTGGCCAAGCAAGTCAATGTTCCCAGTAAAACTGGAACTGCGATCAGTCGCGCGAAACGATGCATGTTCTATCCCCATATATGACCTGTTTCATTTTGCGGCGCTCATTCCTAATTTTTACTAAAATTTTAAGCATTGGCTTCACCGTTTGGTTAATGAAGTGTTGCGGATTTGCCTTTGGCCGCTGGCTTGAGTAATAAAACTTATGACCCAGCATTCCTCACCTCAGTTCCCCACCACGCGCTTGCGGCGCAATCGTAAATCCGCTTGGGCGCGGGCTCTTGTTGCCGAAAATATCTTGCTGGCCAGTGATTTGATCTGGCCGCTCTTTGTGATTGAAGGCACCAATATGGTTGAGCCCATAGCGGCCATGCCGGGGGTTTCGCGGCTTTCAATTGATGTGGCTGTTGAGCGGGTGAAAGAAGCACGGGATTTGGGAATTCCGCTGGTTGCGCTGTTTCCCAACACGGATCCCACTTTGCGCAATGAAGAGGGTGCCGAGGCTTTAAACACCAATAATCTTATCTGCCGCGCCGTGCGGGCGATCAAAGCGCAAGTGCCTGATATTGGCGTGATGTGTGATGTGGCACTCGATCCTTATACCAGCCATGGGCATGATGGATTGATGCGCGGCAATGAAATTATGAATGATGAATCATTGGTGGTTCTGGTGCAGCAGGCCTTGGTGCAGGCCGAGGCAGGCTGTGATGTGATCGCCCCTTCCGATATGATGGATGGGCGCATCGGCGCAATCCGTGCGGCACTTGATAAAGCTGGTCACCAGAATGTGCAGATCATGGCTTACAGTGCCAAATATGCCTCTGGGTTTTACGGGCCGTTTCGCGAGGCCGTTGGCTCTTCCAGTCTGTTGAAGGGTGATAAGCGCACCTATCAAATGAACCCTGCCAATAGCGATGAAGCGCTGCGTGAAGTGGCCATGGATTTAGCCGAAGGGGCTGACATGGTAATGGTGAAACCCGGCCTGCCCTATCTTGATATTGTGGCACGGGTAAAAAACGAATTTAAAGTTCCAACATTTGCCTATCAAGTGTCAGGCGAATATTCCATGCTGATGGCCGCCATAGAGCGCGGCTGGCTTGACCCCGAAAAAGTGATCCCCGAAAGCCTGATGTCCTTCAAGCGCGCAGGTGCCGATGGGATTTTGACTTATTTCGCCGTTGAAGTGGCAAAGAGTTTGCGGCGCTCATTGTGAGCAGCCCTTCGAGGCCCTTAATTACTTCATCAACCTTGCTATCAAACTCGATGTGTCCCAGCGGCCGCCGCCCATTTTTTGCACTTCAGAATAAAACTGATCGACCAATGCTGTAACTGGCAAGTGTGCGTGGTTCTTTCTGGCTTCGGCCAAGCAGATGCCTAAATCTTTGCGCATCCAATCCGCGGCAAAACCAAAATCGAATTTTCCGGCAATCATGGTTTTATGGCGGTTTTCCATTTGCCATGAGCCTGCGGCCCCTTTGGAAATCACGTCAATCACCTGCTCCATATCAAGGCCCGCCTTCATGCCAAATTGCACGCTTTCTGCGAGGCCTTGCACCAATCCGGCAATGGCGATCTGGTTGCACATTTTGGCAAGCTGGCCAGACCCTGCTGGTCCAAGCCTGCGGCACATGCGGGCAAAATGGGCAATCAAGGGCTCGGCCTTAGTATAATCTTCCTCATCGCCGCCGCACATCACGGTAAGCACGCCATTCTCAGCCCCGGCTTGGCCGCCAGAAACTGGCGCATCCACAAAACCAAGCCCAAGTTTTTTGGCTTCGGCATGAAGTTCACGCGCCACATCGGCGGACGCTGTGGTGTGATCAATGAAAATCGCACCGGGCTTCATCGCCTGAAATGCGCCATTGGCTCCGATGGTCACTTCGCGCAGATCATCATCATTGCCGACGCAGGCGAAGACAAAATCGGCCCCTTCGGCTGCGGCTTTCGGTGTGGCGGCGGCATGGCCTTGATTTAAGCTCACCCATGTTTGTGCCTTGGCTGCGGTGCGGTTATAAACCGTCATGGCCACCGCGCCCTTGCGCTGCAAATGACCAGCCATGGGGGCTCCCATTATGCCGAGGCCGAGCCATGCTGTTTTTACTGTCATTT
>JANYGE010000208.1 GCA_025362535.1 Hyphomicrobiales bacterium | reverse complement strand
TAGCAAAGGCCGCGGGGTAACCCACATAGGCCAAAGGCTCTCCAGGAGGCATATGCTGCAATGTGTCAGCGCGGGCGACTTTAAGTGGGTCTGCCAAATGCGCGCCACTTTCCACCATCAGCATGGCCACATCAAAACTGCCTTGCGATTTGAGCGTGGTGCCCGTGTTGCGCTCTGTGCGACTGATATTATCGCGGAAGGCGAGATAAGCAGGATGGAGAATAGCATCGACAACTCTGATCGGTGTTTGCTGGCCATCAGGCGCAATCACCACCACAGTTTGACCGGGCGTGGCAGTGCTAAATAAGGCCGCCACATGGGCATTGGTGATCAGGCTGTGTGGACCGTAAACCCAAGCCGTGCCCTCGGTTTGCGGGGCCGAGCCATCATTGCTGAGGATCGCCACCTGATAGACCGAGCCTCTGATGCGCTCATAGACCCCCGACCATGTGGTCGAAGGGCTTTGCACGGTTTGAAATTTCTCCAGCAGCGTTGCGGTTTCCGCACCAAAGGCCAATTGTAATTGCTTTTGAGCATGGGCCTGATAGGCCAACACGCTGGCAAAAATGATCGCAATGGCCAGACCTGCCGCAAGGCCGTGGCGCAGATATTTCATGCCCTGTTGCAGGGTGCCACTGTCGGTTTTGAACGCAGCATCGGTGAGCGTGCCATCAGCCATTTGCGAAATGCTGAGTTTTATTTTTGGCCCGGTCTTTGCATCAACAAGCCGCAATTCGGATTCTGCCAAGAGGGCCACAGTGCCGATCACCCGCTCGCCATTCATAAATACCGGATGCTCGCGGTCAGTGACCAGTTCAAAACTTCCCGCCGCAGGCCGCAAGGAAAAATGATTGCGGCCTAATCTTGTGTCGGACGGTGAAAAGCGCACCTCGCACTCCACGCTGCGGCCAAAGCGAATGGTTTCATCACCTGCGGCGAAAACATGCTTTTCGCCGCCAGTCATATCGGTGAGCGTTGGATCAAGCAGCACCGTGAGCATTTATAGAAACCCTATTGGTTGCTGCTGATCGTGGTTTTGATCCAGTCGAGATAAAAATCCGTGCGGGTATAGACGCCAAAGAGTTTGGCTTCGGCACAGCCAATGCCCCAGGACACAACACCCACTTGGCGATAGCCTTTAGAACTTGTTGGATCGCGCGAGACCAATGGGCCACCGCTATCACCCTGACAGGAATCCTTGCCGCCAATCTTCAGGCCGGCGCAAAGCTGGCCATCAGGCACGGGAATGCCGCCGAGATCAGCATAATTGGCGCGACAGTTTTCAAGCGGTTGGATTGGCACATCCACCTCCTGCAATTCATTGGGAGCTAAAACATTTTCATCAACATCAACACCCGGATAGGTGCGTTTGAATTTATCAATATCATAAGTATAGCCCCAGCCTGTGACCGTGGCTTTGGTTCCGACCAATGTATCAAAGAGTTCAGGTGTTCCAAGATCAACGGCAGCCGTGCCAGTTCCAAACTCGACGGGCTCGGCCAATTTGATCAGAGCAATATCATTGGTGTGGGTGGCGGGATCATAATCGGCATGCGGAATAATCTGCGCGGTGTTCACCCGTTGCAACTGATCAAGCAAATTGCCGCCATAGCCAATGATAGCTTTGTCGACGAAGGATTTTTCACCATTGTCTTCAAACACCACGCAATGCGCCGCCGTTAAAACCCATTGCCGCGAAATCAAGCTGCCACCGCAGCCGCCCTTGGTATCTGTGTCATTGTAAAAAATTCGAATTTGCCACGGCCATTTATTGGCCTCAGCGGGTTTGCCATTGACGATCATATCCGTGTCGGACGTGCTTGCAGCCTGTGCTGCAAATCCCCCCACTACGAGCGATAGGGCAAAAGCGCCCACGAAGAGTGATTTTAAGCCGTGCGCCGTCATTGCGGAATTCCTATCTTGGGGGTTTAACGCGGTAGATCTTCAGAACTATATGATAAATCGAAGGGATTTCAACCCACGTCTTTGCGGTTGAACTTCATCACCACTTGGCCATCAGCATTTTTTAAAATCAGCATATTGGCATCCATTTCAACATGTTTGGCACTTTCAAGGGTTACCAAAAAATCATGCTCCTTGAGCATCACATCATGGGCGCAGGCCATTCTTGTGGTGGCCAGCGGGTTCACAGAAATTTTAGCGTCTTTTTGATTATACGTCCCGAAGAACTGATTGCAGCCCGCATTGCCGCTGATTTGGCTCGCTTTGAACTCCACCGATTGCTTGGCATTCTCAGTTGAAACCCAATGACTGCCCGTTAACGAAACCACCACTGCCATAACTGCCTCAATCAATCCCATGTCCATTCCCTCGTTGTGATGAGAGACTAATGCTCCATAATCTCGTTCGCCATTTGACACAAAGCAGGCTGGATTGTGAATTTATGTTAATTATTGTGGCAGGGCGGCGAGCTCTGTTTCGATCTGGGTTTTTAAATCATTCTCACCAACAAGGAGCGGTTTTTTCTTTGCAAGCTCTGCCAATACCGCCAAGGCCTTATCATAATTCGCGCGCGGCTCAGAACCCAGTTCAGCCATATTGGTATAACTGCGCGCCAAATTGGCATTGAGGCTGTAGTTATTCTCATCGGCCTTAGCCAGCTGCTCGGTGAGGGCTACATCTTGTTGCAAATAGTGAAGGGCATTTTCTGAATCTCCCATTTTCTGATAAAGTGTGCCGAGAGCATTATTGGCAATGGCGAAATTACTCAGCTTGCTCGCGTTTTCCGGGTCTAGATCAGAAAGTTTTTTTGTGAATTCCAGAAATGGTTTCAAATTCAAAAGGGCTTCATCCTTTTTGTCCAGCCACATCAGCGTGCGGCCTACATTTTGATAGGCAATGGCGAGTGATGATTGGTAATCAGGACTGTCTTTGTCGGTCCCATATAGTTTTTGCGCTATATCGAGGCAGGTTTTAAAATAGACCAGTGCTTCTTCATCTTTATTATCAGATGAAAGAAGTGAACCGATCTGCTCATAGGCAACGGAACGATTGCTCGCTAAACGCGGATCATCTGGATTTTCTTCAACCAACTTATCCAGCTTTTCTTGGGCAATCTTTAAATTGGCCAAGGCCTCTGGTTTTTGACCAAGACTGCGTTGGGCTTGGCCCATATCAATATAGCTGGTGGCAACACTTTCCCGCCAATGCACATTCTCTGGTGCTAATTTCAATGCGTCTTCGGCCACTTCCAATTCGCGTTTTGCACTTGCCAAAGCTCCATCCATCTCATTGATTTGGCGCTGAATAGCAAAGAGGCGATTGTAAGCAAGCGACAGATAATCAAGCAATGTGATCTGTTTTGACAACTCCAAACTTGCCAAATTCTTATCAACTTGATTTTGCAAAACCTCAACACCTTGTTGGGCGTAATCCAAGGCGTCGCTCGAACTTTTAAGATCAAGCAGAAGTGCGGAAATTTCTGATTTGGCATTTGACTGGACAATCGCAATATCTGGATTGCTCTGTCCGGTTTTTTCTAAATCATCAGGCACGCTCAATGCAAATTGCAGAATCTGCAACTTGGTTGGCGAACTTAAATTCTCGAACTTGCCTGACGTGGTTTCTTCAATGAGTGATCTTGACGATTGTATCGCCACTTGAATTGTATTGTCGGCCGCTTGCAGCGCCTCATCTTTGGCGATTTGGTTGATCAATCCCCAGAAGACCAAGATAACCGCAATGGCAGCCACAACAATTGCGCCAATCAAAGACCAACGCTGGAATATATTGATACTGCGTCGGCTGGCCAGAATGAATTGCTTTTGCAAATCGGTTGGTGGGCTGGCATCGCGCGGTTGGTTGATCAACCAGCCTTCAGCTTGGCGCAGCGCGTCACCGGTTAAAAGTCTGGCACCAGATTTTTTCCGCGCTTCCCATTCGATGGCCTGCTCGCCCAATCTGGTATGTTGGCGCACCCAGTCTAAATCCGTATTCAAGGCTAAGTTCAACTTAGCCAAAGCCTCTTCGAAACTGACATCGGTAAAGAAAATGAAATTCAGCCGGGTAAGCGCATCAGGCAAGATGCCCGTATCAACCGGATCAACCACAACGGGGATAATACGTTTCCCCAACCGCCCAGCCTCTGCAACTTCCCAGGCACAGATTTTCGATGCGGCGGAATTTGGGCTGACGGAAAACACGACGGCATCGGCTTCAATGATCAATTTGCTTAAGCGATCCTGCCAAGCTTCGCCCGGGGCAATGTCGGTTTTGTCGAGCATCGGGTGAAAGCCACGGGCTTCCAGCTCGGTCTTCAGCAGTTGGGCAAATTCAATGTCTTTGCGTGAATAGGATAGAAACACGCGGGTTTTCCGGTCGGATATTTCGGGGGTTGATTTTTTCGCCATCACCTAGACATGCCATAGGCAAATAAAAATATGAAGCCTCGACTTTATTGATAAGGCTTCGTATTTTGCCTTCGAAAGAGGATTTCACATGCGCGTAAAATTGGCGGAGATTGGGTCGGAACTGCCGCTGCGTTATGCCGTACCGTTTGTTGCTGTGATCTATGGTATCGGACTCTATGGATTTTATCAGGTGTGTCCGGTTGGCAGTGAATGCGGCGCTGGTGATGAACCCTTCACATTTCTCAACAATGCGCTGCGCACCTTCGGATTATTTTTCTCATTGGCAGAGCCCGGCCACGAGGCGTTGCGCAATGTTTGGTTGATGGCGGCGCGCTGGATTGCGCCCTGCATTACTCTATTTGCCATTTTCAGATTATTTGCGGGTCACCTTGTGGCTTGGCGTCGACAGTTGCAATTGAGGGGTTTGAAAGACCATCGCTTGTTGGTTGGCCTGGGAGAATCGGCACGGCATCTTCTGACAACAGCCGAGCCGATTGTGATCGTTGACCGCTTGCCGGAGGTTTTTGCTGGAACACATTTTACAAATCCGAAATTCAATATCATGGGCGACGGGCGCGAGATTAAAACCTTGTCTGAAGCGCGGATTACACATGCAAATTCTTTACTCATTATGGGCGGTTCTGATTCTGAGAATTTGGATATTGTTACACGAGTTTCGAAATTGCGGGGCGCTGGCAAAGATAAATTGCGGGTTGCTGTACGCCTGAAGTCTGCCAGTTTGGTGGCGCAATTGAACCGGGAAGATAATTTTGTGGCTGCTAAAAATCTGGATGTGACTGCTTTTACTTTAGATCACATCGCGGCCCGGGTGTTTTTGGCCGAGCATTCACTTTCAGAAATGGCGCATTTGCGTGGGCTTGCTCGCGTTCATCTGGTGATCATTGGATGGAGTGATTTTGCACACTCAACAATTTTGCAATTCCTGCGTATCTCTCCCTTCATCGGTTTAGGCAGCCCACGCATCAGCATTGCTTGCGAAAATGCGACTGAAATTTTGCACCGCATTCAACAGCAATTTCCAGCTTTAATCGACGAAACTGTAGTTCTGTTGCAAGGGTTTGATATTTTGGATGGGCCAAATGATCAACAGCTTTCAGACTTCGAAAAGCTAGATGATGTGTCGGCCATACTGGTTACTTACGAAGATAATGAGAAAAATGCTGTGGTTGGTCTTGCCTTGCGGCAACAGACCCATATTGCAAACCGCTGCTTCGCACCAATTTTTGTGCGGCTCAAATCATCTGCCGCTTTGGAAAATATGCTGCAGGGAAAAATCGGACGGCAGAATGATCCTGCCCAAGAAATCATTTCTGTAGGGCAAACGGAAAAATGCCTTTCATTCGAAAATATTTTCGACTTGCGCGAAGCTTTGGCAAAGCCCTTTCACGAAGCCTACCGCAAAGATAATTCTGGTGCAGTTGTGGCTGCACTGGATTGGAACCAGCTGCCTGCTACGTATCGCAATGCCAACATTGCTGCGACCGATCATTCAGCGGCGCGCATTGTGTCTGCTGGTTATGTGGTTACATCAGGCCCTGTCCTTGCGCACGGAAATTGGCAGATTGCCGAGCCAAGTGCTGAGATGGAACAGCTCGCTGAGATTATCCACCGCGCCTGGGAGATTGACCGCAGGCTCGATGGCTGGCGCTATGGCAAAATACGCGACAATCAAAAACTGTTGCATCCAAGCCTTAGACCTTATGATGAGCTGAGCGATGATGTGAAGGATTCAGATCGCATGCAAATTCGTCTGCTGGCAAAAGTTCTGCACCAAGGCGTAAATCCGGTCACAGTGTTCAAAGATTGTGTCGTTGCGGGATTAGGCCACAATGCTTTGGCGGGTGGCGAATATGAAGATATTCGCGCTGCTACCAAAGCAGCGATGGCGGACATCACTGCCGAGCATGTGACGCTGGTTAGTCCATTGGCTCCCGGTTCTGATACTGTGATTATCTACGCGGCTTTGGATGTTCTCTTTGCCAGAAAAATTCCATTCCGGCTTTTAGTTTTACAAGCGCTGCCGTGGAACATTGTGCGGGATGAACATGCTGCGGCCCATGGCGCTGAAGCTTCTGTGCTGGAAGCAGCGCGTTCAGCGATTTTGGAAAAGGCCGGGCCAACTGCGCAGATCATTCATCTCGAACCATCAGGGGTAAGTGATGAGGAGTGGACCACGAAACCTGCGTTTCGCATTGCCGCTTATCGCAAAGCCAATCTATGGATGGCAGAACGAGCACAGCATGTGCTGTGCCATTTGCGCGACGGGCAGAAGGCTTTACCCGGTGGCACAGCTGAAGCTTTTGCGTTGTTCAAAAAAGGCCAAGCAAAAATCCACCGTGTGTGAGGTTGGAGCGGGCGATGGGACTCGAACCCACGACATTCTGCTTGGGAAGCAGATGTTCTACCACTGAACTACGCCCGCACTCTTAAGACCTATACTCACCACTATAAGTTTTAAAATGCTTAGAAAGCTTCAAACCTTGCTTCTGATAGTTTGAACCCATGCTCTGACCATAGACCATATCTGGGGCTTGTGTCAGGGGTTCATAAATCAGGCGGCCAATGATTTGTCCATCTTCCAAAATAAAAGGCACTTCATGGCTGCGCACTTCGAGAACAGCTCTGGCGCCTTCACCATGTCCGGATGAGTGGCCAAAGCCTGGATCAAAAAAGCCCGCATAATGCACACGGAACTCGCCAACCAGCGGATTGAACGGCACCATTTCAGCCGCATGTGAAGGTGGAATGCGCACGGCCTCTTTGGAGGCCAGAATATAAAATTGATCAGGATCTAAAATCAATGAACCCTTTTGCCAAATCGGTTCCCAATAATCGAGCACATTCAACGCGGCTTTCTTATCAACATCCACTAAGGCCGAATGGCGCTTGGCTCTAAAGCCCACCGGGTTTGAGCCGTCACCTCCCGAAAGATCAACGGTCAAGGCCAAGCCACCATCAATATTTACGTCCCCTGAGGCAATCAAAGGCTCACGCGCATTGAGCTCATGAATGAGAGCATCCGTAGCAAGGCTTTGTCCGGCACGAAACCGGATTTGGGAAAGCCTTGAGCCTTCACGGGCCAGAATTGAAAAAGTGCGCGGGGAAATTTCGGCATAGAGCGGGCCGTCATAGGCTTCCGGCACTTTGTCAAATTCCTGCGCGTAGTCAGTAATGACGCGGGTGAAAATATCGAGCCTGCCTGTGGAGCTTTTGGGATTGGCGGCTGCAGAAATGCCCTTCGGGAGTTTTAAAGATTCTTGTAAAGGCACGATATAAACGCATCCAGTTTCCAACACGGCACCTTCAGTCAGGCTCATCTCATGCAGCACGATATCTTTGAGCTTGTCTGAAACTTTACGGTTGGGGCCAGGAAGGAACGAGGCGCGCACCCGGTACGCCACATGGCCCAAACGCAAGTCTAGGCTGGCAGGTTGGATTTGATCAGCATCAAGCTTGTGGGCGAGTTTAATCTGGCCATTAGCGCAATAGTCAGCAATCTGGCGGGCTGGCAAAATGCCTTGAATGTGAAGGGTGCTCATGGCCCCTTTTGGCGGGAAAAACGCCATTCGCGCAAGCCTGAAGTTTGGCAGTGGAAAACTGCGGAAAAATGCTTAAACTGAAACCATGTATGAACAAACCACCCGTCACATTCGCATTGTGGTGCAGCCGCAGTTTCTGGAAAATCAATCAGAACCTGATGCGGGAAAATTTGTGTGGGCCTACACGATCAACTTGGAAAATCTGAGTGGCGAAACAGTCAAGCTTTTAACGCGGCATTGGATCATCACCGATGGTTTGGGACGTAAACAGGAAGTGAAGGGTGATGGGGTGATTGGCGAACAACCAACATTGCGACCCGGCGACAGCTTTCAGTATACATCTGGTTGCCCGCTCACAACCTCATCGGGGGTAATGAGTGGCAGCTACGGCATGATTGATGAGCGCGGCCAAAAGTTTGACGTAGAGATCCCGGCCTTCTCACTGGATAGCCCCTATGATGTGCATAGTGTGAATTGAGAAAACTCAAACTCCCGCACGTGTTGCACTGACAAATTAAAAATGTTGAAACCAGTAACCCCACTCCCCATCTCTCTTGCATTCGGAGGGATTTGCCATGATTTTCATTCTTAACGTTCTGTGGTTCGTTTTAGGCGGCTTTCTTGCTGGGCTTGGCTGGATTTTGGCTGGGATCATTATGGCGATCACCATTATCGGTATTCCGTGGGCGCGCTCATGCTTTGTGATTGCACGCTATACATTCTGGCCGTTTGGTTATGATCTCGTAGCCCGCGATCAATTGACCGGGCGAGAGGATTTAGGCACTGGCACCTTGGGCACGATTGGCAATGTGATTTGGTTTGTGCTGGCCGGTTGGTGGTTGGCTGTGATGCATTTGAGCGCTGCTGTGGCGCTTGCCATATCGATCATCGGCATTCCTTTTGCGTGGGCGCATGTGAAGCTGGCTTTGGCTTCGCTGTTCCCGATAGGAAAAACCGTGGTGGCCAATGATCGTTTATGGCCTCAGGCTATCACGCAAAATCGGCTAACTTAAATTGATAGGGTGTGGAGCAAAACTCACACACCACTTCAATTTTATCATCCTTCACCATGTCAACGCGATCAGCCTCTGAGAAGTTTTGCAGCATGGTTGAAACGGCCTCGCGCGAGCAGGTGCAGTGGCGGGTGATCGGGATGGCGGGATAAACTGTGACGCCATCTTCATGGTAAAGGCGATACAGAATTTCTTCCGCCGTCAAAGTGGGATCAAGCAATTCATGATCCTCAATGGTGTCAAGCAATAGGCGGGCCTTCACCCAGTTATCATCTTCATCCACTTGATGTTCAGAACCCTCAGGCGCATCGCCTTGCATTTCTGGCAGAGGTGATGAACCCCCTTCTGAGGGCAAATGCTGCACTAAAATAGCACCAGCGCGCCAATGAGTTTGCTTTTCACCCCGCGCCAATAAAGGGCCAGCGGCCACCCGCAAGCGGGTTGGAATTTGTTCCGATTGTTGAAAGTAAGTATGAGCGGCATCCGCCAAAGTAGAATTGCCTAAAGGCACAATGCCTTGATAGCGCTCCATGTTAGCGCCCTGATCCACCGTCATGCCGAGAATGCCTTCGCCGAGCAATTGCTTCTGATCCGGCTTTTTGAGTTCATCGATGCGGGGTTTTGAATATTTGGCGCAACCGCGCACCCCGCCCGGAGAAACAAAATCCGCCACGATCATTTGTACGGGGCCACTGGTTTTGGTTTGCACAATGAATTTACCATTGAACTTTAAGGCAGTGCCAAGCATGGCGGTGAGGGCCACTGATTCAGCGACCAGAGCGGAAACCGATTCTGGATAATCATGGCGTGACAGGATATCATCAAGCACGGCACCCAAGCGCACGATGCGGCCACGTACACCGAGAGGCTTCACCGCGAATGGAATAACCACATCACCCATTAGAGTTTTCCGAAGCAGTTCAACAGAATGGCTTTTTGCGCATGTAAACGATTTTCCGCTTCGTCAAACACCACGGAATGCGGACCATCCATAATCTGATCAGTCACTTCTTCATTGCGGTGCGCTGGCAGGCAATGCATGAAGAGTGCATCTTTGGCAGCAAGATTCATCAAAGCTTCATTGACTTGATAGGGCTGCAACAAATTATGGCGATTTTCCATATCGTCATCATGCATGGAAAGCCAGGCATCCGTCACCACACAATTAGCTTTGGCCACAGCCAATTCAGGCGATGTCATCACCTCAACTTCTGCTTTGATCTGCTTTGCCCAATTTAAAAATTCGCTGCGTGGGCGCAAAGACTCTGGGCTGGCAATCTTGAGCGAACCACCCAAGACTCCCACAGCTTCAATCCAAGAAGCACACACATTATTGCCATCGCCAACCCAGGCAATGCGTTTGCCATCAATGGCGCCTCTATGTTCTTCTAGCGTCAACACATCGGCCAGCACTTGCGTGGGGTGTGTGCGGTTGGTGAGGCCGTTGATCACGGGGATGGTTGCGGCGGCGGCAAATTCTTGCAGCGTGTGTTGCTCTTTGGCCCGCAGCATAATGCCATCGACATAGCGCGAAACCACGCGCGCCGTATCGGCAATGGTTTCACCACGGCCCAGTTGCATTTCAGCGCCTGACACGGTGAACACTTCGCCCCCCAATTGGCGGATGGCCATTTCAAATGAAAAGCGGGTGCGCGTCGATGGGCGCTCAAACACCAGTGCTATGGCTTTGCCTTTCAGCGGCAAATCTTGATCCACTGTGCCTTTCGGCTGGTTGGCGCGGGCTTTCTTGCGGCTTGCAGCAGCGTTCAACATGGCGCGCAATTGCGGCTTGGTGAAATCTTTCAGATCTAAAAAATGTGTCATCTGCTTATTTCTTTTCTAAAGCGACACAAGCCGCTTCGAGTTTATTTACAGCTTCGGTCACATCAGCATCGGTGACAATCAAGGGCGGCAACAAGCGCACCACATTATCCCCAGCCCCAATCACCAGAAGTTTCTCGTCGAGAGCGGCTTTCTGAAATGCAGTATTTGGCACTTTGCATTTAATGCCCATCATCAAGCCGGAACCCCGAATTTCTTCAATGATTGAAGGGTGCTGATCTTTCAGGCGTTCTAATTTTTGTTTGAGATTGATGGATTGGCGCAACACATTATCGAGAAAGCCCTCTTCCAGCACCACATCCAACACAGCGCTGCCCACGGCGGTGGCCAATGGATTGCCGCCGAAGGTGGAACCGTGGGTTCCTGCTGTCATGCCTTGGGCGGCATTCTCGGTGGCCAAGCAAGCACCCAGCGGAAAGCCGCCGCCAATGCCTTTGGCAATTGCCATAATATCAGGCGTCACCCCAGCCCATTCATGGGCAAAGAGTTTTCCGGTGCGGCCAACACCACATTGGATTTCATCAAACAATAAAAGTATGCCGTGCTTATCGCAGAGCTCACGAAGCTCGCGCAAAACATGGTTTGGAACCGGTCTGATACCGCCTTCGCCTTGCACCGGTTCAATCAGGATCGCTGCTGTCTGCGGGCCAATGGCCGCCTCTAAAGCTTTTTGATCACCAAAGGGCACTTGATCAAAGCCTGGTGCCTTGGGGCCAAAGCCTTCGAGATATTTCTCCTGCCCACCAGCGGCAAGCGATGCAATGGTGCGGCCGTGGAATGCGCCTTCAAAGGTGATGATGTGAAAACGTTCAGGATGGCCTTTGGCATAATGATATTTGCGCGCCATCTTAATCGTAAGCTCAATGGCCTCAGCCCCGGAGTTGCAGAAGAACACGGTGTCAGCAAAAGAATTTTCGATCAGCCGCGCTGCCAGATTTTCTTGGCCGGGCATGGCGTAGATATTAGAGGTGTGCCAGATCTTCTGGGCTTGATCAGTCAGCGCCTTGACCAAATGTGGGTGGGCGTGGCCGCAGGAGTTCACCGCAACCCCGGCGCCAAAATCCAAATACTCCACACCCTCAGGCGTATAAACGCGTGCACCAACACCGCGCTCAAACGAAACCGCAGCGCGATTATAGGTGGGCAGCACAGGTGCAATCATTTTGGTATCTCCAAAACTAAAAAGCGCCGATGGGTATCGGCGCATTCATTAAAAATGCGATATAGTCAAGATGTTGACGAAGGTCAACGTGGGCGTTTTTCCGGCGCGTAACTGTTTCACAAAAGGCAAGAACTTTTGCGCATCACGCCGCTCAATCCACAGATGAGTCAAAACACCGCATGTTATGGTGATTCGTGATGGGCTTAAGTCTTTGTTAACCATAAGTCTGGGGCGTTGACCGCGTAAAACATGGGCATAACTTCAAGGCGATTCTTGAAAGTTCGGCACTGCCCATAGTAGTCAATTGTTAACGAGCTACGAAATGTAGCGGATAAATTCAGTAATGCGTCAGAGTTTTGGCGCGGGTTGCCACGCAACCTGTGAAGCAAAGAGGATTCAAGAATGAGCGACTTAGCAGCAGTCACCGAAAAAGCCCCTTGGACCGAGGAGCGCGTTGAACTTTTGAAAAAGCTCTGGGCTGATGGCCTCAGCGCCAGCCAAATTGCCGGACGCCTCGCTTTGGGTGTAACGCGCAATGCGGTGATTGGCAAAGTCCACAGGCTTAATCTGTCAGGCCGTGCCACGCAGCCGCGCAACACAGCTCCCCGTACCGCGCGCAAATCGCCGCGTGAGCCTTCAGCGCCTGGTCGCTCGCCTTCGCTGCCAACCGCTGGGGCCAATGCGCTGAAGCCTTATGCCCATGTGGCTCCACGCCCCATGCCGCTGCCAGAACCAAAGCCTTTGCGCTTGGTGGATTCAGCTAAGGATGGCCGCATTACAATTTTGCACCTCACCGATAAAACCTGCAAATGGCCGATCGGTGACCCAAACAAGGAAGATTTCTGCTTCTGCGGCCACGGCCCAAGAGATGGCTCACCCTATTGTGAGTATCACGCCCGCATGGCCTATCAACCGCCACAAAGCCGGATGCGCCGCACGGGTTAACCGATGTCCGCTCTCGATCCCGGCATGTTTGCCTTTTATAAAGAACTCAGTGCCCAGACACCTGTTGGGTCTGATCAATGGCCGCTTGATCGGCAACGGGCGGCTTGGAATAAATTGTGCCGGCAGTTTCGTGCACCTCGACCGGCTGGCATAAACGTTTCTGATTTGGAAACGGAAGGCGTTAAATTTCGCTTGTTTGTGCCAGAGGGTGTGACAGCAAAATCTGGTGTGCTGTATTTTCATGGTGGCGGCTGGGTTTTGGGTGGGCCTGAAACGCATGATGATATGTGCGCCGAGATGGCGGCAGGAGCAGGATGTGCGGTGGCGCTGGTGGATTATCGCTTGGCACCAGAACACAAGCATCCAGCTCAATTGGAAGACTCGCTTAAGGTTTGGCGCTGGATGCGCACACAAGGATACGACCACTTGGTTGCAGCGGGGGATAGTGCAGGCGGGCAGATGTCGGTGGCGCTAGCACTGACTTTGAAGGATATGCAACTGACGCAGCTCCACGGTTTGGTTTTGATTTACCCTGTGCTCGGTGCAAACACCGAAACGGCTTCTTATCTGCGCAATGCTGATGCGCCGTGCCTCACCCGCGATGAGATGATATTTTATTTAAATAGTTTTTTGGGACCAAAGGATTCTCCCAATTGGCATGACGCAAAGGCCGTGCCGAACTCGGCTTCGGATGTCTCTGGCTTGCCACCCTGCTTCATCACGGTTGCCGCGCATGATCCGCTTTATGATGATGGCATTATTTTTTCGCAAAAGCTGCGCGCTGCTAGCGTTCCGGTTATTTTACACGAAGAGCCTGAATTGGCCCACTCCTATATGCGGGCGCGTAATGTTTCTGCTCCTGCAAAAAAAGGCTTCGATGCTATTATTATGGCCCTTTCTGAGTTGGCCAAAAATAGCTGAGCCTCAACCCCACGCCATTTTCATTTTGAAATCGTTGAGCTCATGGCAATTGCTAATCATCACACGCTGAATTGCAAAGGGTTGCTGTTTCAGTTCGGCACTGCTACTAAAGCCGCCAAAGCCTGTGAATGCCATGAGATAGTTCTGGTCACGTAAAAGAGTTTCGATCTCCAGTGAATGGTCGCTTCGGCGGCCATAGGGATAGGCAAAACAATCTGCTGGGCCTAAGTGACGCCTTTGAATTTCGGCTTTTGAGTGGACTAACTCATGAATCGCGGTTTCTTTGGAGATCGCCGTCATGGAGGGATGGTTCATAGTATGAGG
>JANYGE010000203.1 GCA_025362535.1 Hyphomicrobiales bacterium | reverse complement strand
CTAGCCGGAAAAACCCATTCATGTCATCACCCGTTACTCGCTTTGCCCCCTCGCCCACTGGATACCTGCATATTGGTGGGGCTCGCACGGCGCTGTTCAATTGGGCTTATGCGAAAGGCAATGGCGGCAAAATGCTCTTGCGCATTGAAGATACTGACCGTGAGCGCTCAACCGATGCCGCAACCAAAGCCATTCTCGAAGGCCTGACATGGCTGGGCTTAACTTGGGATGGTGAAGCCGTTTCACAGCACAGCCGCATGACGCGCCATGCTGAGGTGGCTCATGAGTTGCTGGACAAGGGCCAAGCATACTATTGCTATTGTTCACCCGAAGAACTGACAGCTATGCGTGAAAAGGCCGAAGCTGAAAAACGCCCCATCCGCTATGATGGCACATGGCGTAATCGCTCCGCTGCCGATGCTCCGGCTGGCATTAAACCCGTCATCCGCTTCAAATCTCCTCAGGAAGGCGAAACTGTGGTTGATGATCAGGCGCAGGGCCGTGTGGTGATTCCGAATAAGGATTTGGACGATCTCATCATCCTGCGCTCTGATGGCAATCCCACTTATAACTTATCTGTGGTGGTCGATGATCATGATATGGGCGTCACACATATTATTCGCGGTGTTGACCACCTCACCAATGCGGCGCGGCAGATGCAAATCTACAGGGCCATGGGCTGGACAGTTCCAAGCATGACGCATGTGCCGCTGATCCATGGGCCAGATGGCGCTAAGCTTTCAAAACGCCATGGCGCATTGGGTGTCGAGGCTTACCGTGCCATGGGTTATCTGCCAGCGGCCTTGCGCAACTATCTCGCGCGCCTTGGCTGGAGCCATGGTGACGATGAGATATTCTCGACTGAGGAATTGGTGCGCTGGTTCGATTTAGACGGAATTGGCAAATCTGCATCGCGCTTTGACTTTGCCAAGTTGGAAAACCTGAACGGACACTATATCCGTCACACACCCGACGCAGAACTGCTGGAACATTTCTTGACATTCTTGCCCCATGCCGAAAACGGACCCGCGATGCTCTCGAAAATTGATGATGAGATGAAGGCCAAATTGCTCAAAGCCCTTCCCGGTTTGAAGGAGCGCGCCAAAACTTTGGTCGAGCTGATGGCCAGCACGAAATATTTGTTCAGCCGGCGCCCGCTGGTGATGGATGAAAAAGCCACCGCCCTGCTCAATGACGAAGGCAAGGCGGCTCTAGCGACACTGCTCGATATTCTTCGCAGCTGCAATGACTGGACCGCTCACAGTCTGGAAACTGCTGTCAAAGCCCATGCAGAAGCAACCGGAATTAAACTGGGCAAGCTGGCTCAGCCAATGCGTGCAGCCCTTACTGGTGCCGCCACCTCGCCACCAATTTTTGATGTTCTCGAGGTCTTGGGCCGCGAGGAAAGCATGGGGCGCATTCAAGATCACGTTTAAGACAAGGTCTGTGTGGCAGCGTAGCAAAATTGACTTTTTTGTTGCGCTGCAATAAAATAAACTGAAATGAGGAGCCTCGACATGACCGACGCCGCCAAGATAATTATTGCCGAAAAAGAGCAGGACTTGCCCATCATTCACGGCACGATTGGCCCAGACGTGGTCGACATCTCAAAGCTTTATGCTCAAACTGGCGCCTTCACCTATGATCCCGGTTTCACCTCCACAGCCGCCTGCAAATCCACGATCACCTACATTGATGGCGATGCTGGTATTTTGCTGCACCGCGGCTATCCGATCGATCAATTGGC
Organism: Hyphomicrobiales bacterium; assembly: GCA_025362535.1. Classification (GTDB taxonomy): domain Bacteria; phylum Pseudomonadota; class Alphaproteobacteria; order Rhizobiales; family Aestuariivirgaceae; genus Aestuariivirga. The sequence goes on along the minus strand of JANYGE010000203.1, from coordinate 1,315 downwards.
CACGCAAGGTGATTTCCTTGAAACCTGCTATCTGCTTTATTACGGCGAGTTGCCAACGGCTGACCAGCGCAAGAAATTCGATTACGACATCACCCACCACACGATGATCCATGAACAAATGGCCATGATGTTCCGTGGTTTTCGCCGTGACGCCCATCCGATGGCGGTTATGGTTGCTATGGTTGGTGCGCTTTCCGCCTTCTACCATGATTCAACCGACATCACCGATCCGCGCCAACGCGAAATCGCTTCGCACCGGATGATTGCCAAACTGCCGACTATTGCAGCCATGACCTATAAATATCACGTCGGCCAACCCTTCGTGTATCCCCGCAACAACCTGTCTTATGCGGCGAATTTCCTGCACATGTGTTTTGCTGTGCCTTGCGAAGATTATGTAGTGAACCCGGTTCTGGCGCGTGCCATGGACCGTATATTCATTCTTCATGCCGATCACGAGCAGAATGCATCCACCTCGACGGTGCGCCTCGCGGGCTCTTCAGGGGCCAACCCCTTTGCCTGTATCGCAGCAGGCATTGCTTGCCTCTGGGGTCCGGCTCATGGCGGAGCCAATGAAGCAGCGCTCAAGATGCTCGAAGAGATCGGCACAGTTGATAAAATTCCTGAATTCATCGCGAAAGTGAAAGACAAGAATTCCAATGTCCGCCTGATGGGCTTTGGCCACCGTGTTTATAAAAACTATGATCCACGTGCCAAGATTATGGCGGCATCCGCGCATGAAGTGTTTGAAGCTTTGGGCGTGAAAGACGATCCTCTCCTGGACGTGGCGCGTGAGTTAGAGCGCGTTGCCCTCAGCGATCCCTATTTCATTGAACGCAAACTCTATCCAAATGTTGATTTTTATTCCGGCATTATCTTGCGCGCCATGGGCTTTCCCACCAGCATGTTTACGGTGCTGTTTGCGCTTGCCCGCACAGTCGGTTGGATTTCGCAATGGAAAGAAATGATTGAAGACCCAAGCCAGCGCATTGGCCGTCCACGTCAGCTCTATGTCGGGCCAACGCAACGCGACTATACACCGATGGGCAAGCGCTAAGCTTTCTTCTCGTCGATTAACATCGCGCCAATTTCAGCTTCGGCAACCTTCTTGCCATCGACATGAGCCTCCGCCCAATATTTCCACACGGGCGGGCGCTTCTGTTGCAGCTTCACATGGAAGTATACTGAATCACCTGGCCCAACTGGCTTGCGAAAACGCGCCTTATCAATCGACATGAAAAACACCAATTTGCCCGCATGTTCTTCGTTGCTTTCGAGCACCAAAGCGCCTGCCGTTTGCGCCATGGCTTCGATG
>JANYGE010000171.1 GCA_025362535.1 Hyphomicrobiales bacterium | reverse complement strand
ATGAAAAAAATTTTTGAAAGACCAATCTGGTGCAACTGCAATCGAATACGGTTTGATCGCTGCCGCTATGTCCGTAGCTTTGCTCGCGGCTATGCCATCGATTGCTGATAACTTGACCACGAAATTCGCCACAATCGGCACAGCTATCGGTAAGTAAGTTCTATCTCAGATTAAAAAAGGCGCTGTTTTTCAGCGCCTTTTTTGTTAGGCTTGAGCCAATTGATTGTGCTTACGGGCCATAAAGCTTTTGGCCGTTTCAACTGCCACAGCAGCATCGCGGCAATAGGCATCAGCACCCACAGCCTTGGCGAATTCTTCATTGAGCGGCGCACCACCAACCAAAACAATGTAATCATCGCGAATGCCTTTTTCTTTCATCGTATCAATTACGACTTTCATATAGGGCATGGTGGTGGTGAGCAGAGCTGACATGCCGATGATATCGGGCTCATGCTCTTCAATGGCTTTCAGATAATTCTCAACTGGATTGTTGATGCCAAGGTTTATGACTTCAAAGCCTGCGCCTTCCATCATCATGCCAACCAGGTTCTTGCCAATATCGTGAATATCGCCCTTCACGGTGCCAATGATCATTTTGCCAAGACGCGGAGCACCCGTGGCAATCAGCAGCGGGCGCAGAATCGCCATGCCGGCTTTCATTGAATTGGCAGCGAGCAAAACTTCCGGCACGAACAAAATTCCATCACGGAAATCAATGCCGACGATCCGCATGCCTTCGACGAGGCCTTCAGTGAGGGTTTTGTAAGGTGTCCAATTGCGGCCGAGCAAAATGTGAACACCTGTTTCAACTTCCTCCTTCAGACCATCATAAAGATCATCGTGAATTTGTTGAACAAGTTCCTCGTCATTTAAGGAATTCAGATCAAGATCGCCTGCGTCGCTCATGGGGCACTCCAAGGAACTGGTTTACGTGTGACTAAGATAGGCGGCAGCGGTTAAAATACTCTGCCACCTCGCGACATGGACTTGCCTGAATACGACGGTTGAGACAAGTCCTTTGAACAGCTATAGGGGTTTAAACAGGATCATAGTTTTCATGTCAGCTTATAATATTAATGCAGTACGTGCGCAATTTCCAGCTTTAGCGTTGCGCGATGCGGCGGGAGACCGGGTTTATTTTGATAATCCGGCGGGCACCCAAGTGCCGCAGCAGGTGGTTGATCGCACGGTGGAAACACTGATTCACAAGAATGCCAATCTCGGTGGCTATTTTCAAACCACTGTAGATGCCGATCAATTGGTGAATGAGGCTCACCAGGCTTGCGCGGATTTCTACAATGCCAGCACGCCAGAGGAAATTATTTTCGGGCAGAACATGACAACCCTCACGCTGCATTTCTCGCGCTGCCTGGGCAAGAGTTTTGCGCGTGGTGATGAGATTGTTCTCAGCCGCATGGATCATGATGCCAATGTGGCGCCCTGGCTCTTGCTGGCGGATGATCTTGGCCTTGTGATTAGGTGGATGGATTTTGATCCGGAGACCTATGAATTTCCACCCGATGCTTTGACAAAAGTTCTGAGTTCCAAAACCAAATTATTGGCCATGGGCATGGCATCGAATTGCACGGGCACAGTGCATGATGTGGCCGCCTTTGCGCGCGAAGCTAAGGCTACAGGTGCATTGGTTTATCTTGATGCGGTGCAATATGCGCCGCATTATGCCATTGATGTGCAGGCACTGGGCGCTGATGTTGTGGTGTCTTCAGCCTATAAATGGTTTGGCCCGCATATCGGTGTGTTATGGGGGCGCAAGGAATTGTTGCAGCACACCTTTGGCTATAAGGTGCGGGCGGTCGGCGAAGAGCTTCCGCATAAATTTGAAACCGGAACTTTGAGCCACGAGGGCATGGCCGGATGTTTGGGCGCAATCGAATATCTGGAGCAGTTTGGCTCTGGCTCCACACGCGCTGCAAAGATTAAATCAGCTTGGGATGTGCTGGCAGGTTATGAGCGCGGCATCACGCTGCAATTGATTGATGGCTTGCGCCACGTGAAGGGCCTCACTATTCGCGGCGTCACTTCGGCCAATGCGATGCATCGCCGGGTGCCTACGGTTTCATTTACCATTGATAATGTGCACCCCGAAAAACTGGCCAAGCATTTCGCACGGGATAATATATTTGTGTGGTCTGGCCATAATTATGCGTTGGAGCCGATCAACCGCATGGGATTAATGGAGCAAGGTG
>JANYGE010000141.1 GCA_025362535.1 Hyphomicrobiales bacterium | reverse complement strand
TTCTGGTAACCGATTTCTGCAAAGGTGCAGCGGCCCGTCTTGCTGGCGTTGCTATTCCGAGCTTTGCTGACGAAGAAAAAACCTTCGAAGAGCTTTATGCCCGCATTGCCAAAACCGAAGCGTTTTTGGCGAGTTTAGATGCCAAGAGCTTTGCGGGTGCTGAAAGCCGCGATGTGACGATAAAAGTTAGCGGTCAAGATGTGACCATGTCGGGCCAAGTCTATTTCAGCACTGCCGCCTTACCGAATATGTATTTCCATATGACCACCGCCTATAATCTCTTGCGTGGCATTGGTGTGCCACTGGGCAAGGGTGATTTTTTGGGTCGCTAGGCCTAAGCTAACAATTACGTGATCAGACTTGAATTGCGTGTGGGCGCAAATCGCTTTAGCTCTTATGGCTAAAGAGGAGTTGTGCCCATGAATATTTTAAAACGCCGTGGTTGGGAGATTTCAGAGTCACACGTTACTTCGGAATCTCTGTTTTTCAACCGCCGCCAGGTTGTTGCTGGGCTGGCGACATTGCCCTTGATTGGTTCAGCCAAAGCTGCGGTGAATGCGAAGTTTGCTGATGCGGGCCGCCCGGTGACCGATGAGTTGCAAAATACTACCTATAATAATTTCTATGAATATGGCACTTCGAAAAGCATTTCGGATGCGGCACAAGCTCTGGTCACCAAGCCATGGAGCATCACCATTGATGGCCTGGTTGATGCGCCGCTGACACTGCAGTTTGAAGATCTTTTGAAAAAGATGCCGGTGGAAGACCGGATTTATCGCCACCGCTGTGTGGAAGCTTGGGCCATGGTGGTGCCGTGGACGGGCTTTGCTCTTAAAGATTTGATCGGAATGGCCAAGCCAAAGGCTGAAGCCAAATATGTGCGGTTTGAAACTTTTAATGATCCGAAAATGGCACCGGGCCAAGAGCCTGGCTTGTTCAGTTCCTTTCCATGGCCCTATGTCGAAGGTCTGACGGTGGCCGAAGCCATGAATGATCTCAGCTTTATTGCTACAGGCGCTTATGGCAAAGATTTGCCGAAATCCATGGGTGCGCCGCTGCGCTTGCACACACCTTGGAAATATGGTTTCAAGTCGATCAAGTCGATTGTAAAGATCAGTTTTGTGGCGGAGCAGCCGATGAATTTCTGGCAAGCCATTCAATCATCTGAATATGGTTTCTGGGCCAATGTGAACCCTGAGGTTTCGCATCCGCGCTGGAGCCAAGCGACCGAAGAAGTTTTAGGCACCGGCGAGCGTGTGCCTAGCGTTATTTACAATGGCTATGGTGAGTTTGTGGCCGATCTCTATAAGGGCATGGAAGAAGAGAAGATTTTTTTCTGATAAATCGGTTATGAAGGGGCCATGACTTATGACCTCTTTATTGCTCTCTTTGTTTTTGGTGGCATTGCTGCCTTCACGCCGGGGCCTAACAATACAATGCTATTGGCCACCGGCATAAATTTCGGGGTGCGCCGTGCTTGGCCGCATATTATGGGTGTCGCCATTGGTTTCCCACTGATGATCGCCTGTATTGGCTTTGGCCTCGGCAAGATATTCGAAATTTTCCCCTGGATTTACGTGGCCCTCAAATATGCTGGAGCGGCTTATATGGTTTGGTTGGCGTGGAAGATTGCAAATTCAACCCCATCACTGGATGATGGAACCGCCAAGGGTGATCCCGTTACATTTTTGCAGGCCAGTGCGTTTCAATGGGTGAACCCGAAAGCGTGGATCATGGCGGTGACGGCACTTTCAGCTTATACCACGGCCGCTCATTATTCGGTTGGCGTGCTGGCGGTGGTTGGCACATTTGTTTTTATGGGCTTCAGCAGTGCTCTCACCTGGGTGTTGTTTGGTGCCGGCCTCAAACATATCTTGAATGATGAGCGCTATTATCGGTTTATCTATATTGGCCTAGCACTAGCCTTGGTGGCCAGTTTGGTGCCAATGCTGTGGCATTAAGAGGCCGACTGGATTTACACCCAGCCGGCTCTGGTTTTAGCCCTTTATAACACCCGATTGTTTGGCTGCATGGGTGGCCAGATAATCCATGAGGGCTGGCGACAGCACATCATAAGGCGGCAAGCCCACTTTCTTCAAGCGCGCTCTGATGGCTGGCATTTTTGCAGGATCAGTTCCGGTTTCGATCACTGATGACACGAAGGCTGCAAAGGTGGGCTCGGCCCAGCCTTTTTCTTTTGAGAGTTCAGTGTGCACGAAATCCAAACCATAGAAACCATGCTTGGTGTTTTCGACGCGACCGAACATGTGGGTGCCGCAGGCCGAGCACGCATTGCGCTGAATGGTGGCGCTGGCGTCGATCACTTTCAGCTTATGGCCGTTGGCGACCACACTCACATTATCGCGGCCCGTGACGGCGACGATAGCGAATGTTGCACCCGCTGGTTTCCAGCATTTGCTGCAACCGCAGGCATGATTATGCGCGGTTTGACCCTTTATGGTGATGCTCACGGGATCGGTGGTGCATTTACAGGTGAGTGTGCCGCCCGCAAATTTTGGTTTGGCTTTGCCCAGCTTGCCACTGTCAATCAGCGGATGCAGGGAAATTGGTTTTGCGGATTTTTTCTTGGCGGGCTTTTTGGGAGCAGCTTTCTTTTTTGCTGCGGGTTTTTTTGCGGCTTTGGCCATGTTCGTTCCTCTCCTTGTTTCTTATGAATCAAAATTGGGATACGCTGTGACAGATATGCGAGTTGATACTGTAGAAGAATATCAAAATGGTCAAGATGCAGGTGGAGAATGATGATGCGGAAATTGTTGATGTTGGCTGCAATTGGATTTTCAGGTGCCACGTTTTGTTCAGCGCAGACCTTGGCCTATACAAACTGCAACGCACAGGCCGAACGAAAATGGAATGGTTTGACCATTGAAGCGTTTTCACAAGGTGATGCTTGCGAAGATGCGGTGGTGACTTTGGTGATTAGGGATAAAGCGGGCAAACCGATCTGGGCGCGGGCGCATATCGGGGCGCAGCTCATGAATTTCTCGCAAGAGCCAATTGCCAATTCCAAAGCCATGATTGAAAAACTCAGTGGCTGGATTTCCGGCGATGGCTTTATGAAATCAGCCGATAAGTTGACGCTGGATGGCGAGTTTCCTTTCACAGCTTCCAGTGACATTGATGCCAAAGCCTTCAAGGCTTACCGCAAACAAAAACTGCCACTATTCTGTTACATCCAAGGCATGGAGAGCGGGAATTGTCTGGCTGTGGATAAGGATGGGGCAATTGTGGAGCTTGGAGTGCAGAGCTTTCCGGGGTGAGTTTGACATTTCGTATTTAATGTAGTAACAATAAATATGAAGATCATATTTGATCCTGAGAAGCGTGCGCAGACTTTAAGCCATCGCGGGCTCGATATGGCTGATGCTGAGTTGGTTTTTGCCGCAGATAACATTACCTTTGAAGATCGACGCAAAGACTATGGCGAAGAACGGTATATTACAATCGGCTTAGTTGAAAAGCGGATGGTCTATGTAGCGTGGACCCCGCGTGATGGGGCTCATCGCATTATAAGTATGAGGAAAGCAAATGACCGTGAACAAAAAAAATACGGCCCCCGTTTGGATAGATCCAGATGAAATTCCGGATACGTCTACACCCTATTGGCAAAAGATAATCGATGCGACGCCCGTCTCACGCGGTCGACCGATTTTGCCTGTGACGAAAGTTTCAACAACCATCAGGCTTGATGCCGATATCATCGAAAAATTCCGCGCCCAAGGCCCGCGCTGGCAATCGCGGATTAATGAGGTGCTGAAGGAATGGTTGGCGCGGGGTTAAAAACTCCACTCCTTGGC
>JANYGE010000129.1 GCA_025362535.1 Hyphomicrobiales bacterium | reverse complement strand
CATCGAATTCGAAAATCCACTTTTCGTTTATGTCAAAACCTATTCGAGCAATCCCTTTAATCCGTTTGAAAACATGTATCAGCGACGACCGGAGGAATTAGCAGTCAACACACGTGCGAACCAACTGTGCCGCAGATTGGCGGCTGTTGCTCAAGCGCTCGAAACAATTCCGCATCAAGCGCAGCGAATGGCGCGCTGGCAGCAACGGCGAAAAGTGATGGAGAAACCCAAATTCACCTCACCCTTGCGCCCCGGCCCGCCGCCGGGTTTTCGCGTTAAACCAAAAGCCCAAGTGGATTTTGTTCTGCGAGAATGCCATGGACTCGCTTGGGATGCGCTGCGCGAGGATTCATCTTAATTGCGCTACAGCACTTTCAAAACTTCAGTCATTCTGGCGAAGGCCGGAATGCAAACTGCTGTTTCATTTCGGTGCATTTCGGTGACGCATTTCGGTGACACCCCACTTAAAGCCATGCTCTCGCCTCACACCCTGCGCGAAACCAAAGCCCCAATCACGCCCACCACAGCCACCAACGCCCCACGCCAAATCCATGCGCTTTGGTCAATCATAAAACTGGTTGCCGGATAACGAATATAACCCGCACCCTGCCCCATCCAGATTAACCCCACGAGGACGACAAGCACACTGAGCAGACGTAATCCAATTTTCGCAATCTTCATCACTTCGTCCTTTTGTTTGGCAGATGTTGCCAATAACCTGTTGTTCAACTTGCTTATGTAAACGGAGTTCTGCTCCCAAAGACGATCCGCGATTTCACCGCAAAATATAAAGCCGCAGCGAACCGTTCGATGAAATATCAACGCCAACCACACTGCCAGCTCTCACGCCATGATTTTGCAACGCCCGACGGGTGACGGGGTTGGCCTGCAAAGCCTTTTGTAACTTGTGACCCCCCGCAGCATTTCTCTCGGCACTCAATTTAAATTCCTGCGGTGATGGAATATCGTGATCCCCCATGAGCGGAAATTCATGCCCAAAAGCCAAATTGATGACGCCCACACTTGGCACCTGACGGATATGAGAAACCTCAGCAGCACGAGAGCCAGCACTCAGAATTGCGGCTTGAGCACTTATTGAATCAATCTGCGTAACTTGCGCTTGGATGGGCGATGTGATGGCCAATGGCACGGCCAATGTTGCTGCCAAAAGTGAAACCATAAGATGGTGACGCATAATCTCTTCCTTGAAATGTTACTCGGCTCCTATGTAGGAAACCAATTGCACCCATTCAAGTTACGAAACGGCCACACAATCGCAAGCCTTACAAAATTAAAATTTATATGATACAATACTTGTTACAGTTAAAAACTTGTGCTACGAGCTTGCCCTTAACTCTAACACACACAGGAAATTTTAAATGTTTAAAGGCGTTATCCCGGCTTCTCAGTCTGCCAACCTTCATGCCGCACTCCGCATTATGACCGGCCTCCTCTTCTTGGCCCATGGCATGACCAAGATTTTGCATTGGCCCGCTACGGATTATTTTCCAGCAGGTCAACCACTTCCCCCTTTGATGTTGGCAGCAGGCATTCTTGAGCTTGTTGGCGGCGTACTGATTGTGCTGGGTCTGTTCACCCGCCTCACAGCCTTCATTCTCGCTGGCATGATGGCGGCGGCTTATTTCATGGCGCATATGCCAAGCTCATTCTTTCCGATTCAGAATGGCGGCGAACTTGCCGTTTTGTTCTGCTTCATCTTCTTATATCTCGCTGCAGCAGGTGCTGGCCCGCTCAGCGTTGATGCTTCACGCAAATAAAACCTCCCCCTGCAAACTTGAAAGGCCGCATTCACTTGCGGCCTTTTTATTGGCGCTCTTTGCGCAGCTTGGCCCAAAACTCTAAACGCTTTTTCACATCGCGCTCAAAGCCACGCTCCACTGGCGCATAATATTTCTCACGGCCCATTTCCGGCGGAAAGTAATTCTGACCAGAAAAAGCATCGGGCTCATCATGATCATATTGATAACCGCTGCCATATTCCTGATCTTTCATCAGCTTGGTTGGCGCATTCAGAATGATTTTTGGTGGTGCCAGTGATCCGGTTTCTTTGGCCCGGCTCATCGCCGCTTTGAACGCCGTGTAAACCGCATTCGATTTCGGCGCAGTGGCAATATAAACCACCGCCTGTGCCAGCGCCAATTCACCTTCCGGCGAACCGAGAAAATCATAAACATCTTTCGCCGCCAGCGCCTGCTTCACGGCTTCAGGATCAGCCAATCCTACATCTTCAACCGCCATGCGCACGATGCGCCGCGCCAGAAATAACGGGTCTTCACCCGCCGTGAGCATGCGCGCTAAATAATAGAGAGCCGCGTCAGGATCAGACCCCCGCACTGATTTATGCAAGGCGGAGATCAAATTATAATGCCCATCTGCCGCTTTGTCATAAAGCGGCAGGCGCTTGGCAACCACTTTGCCCAAAGCCTCTGATGTGAGTGGCGCAGCCCCTTCCGGCACAGACGCAAAAACCTCTTCCACCAAATTCAAAAAATAACGCCCATCGCCATCCGCCATCGCAACCAGAGCCGCCCGCGCATC
>JANYGE010000126.1 GCA_025362535.1 Hyphomicrobiales bacterium | reverse complement strand
TTCTCCACCAGCTTCAAACGCTTGGCCAATTTCTTTGGCTTCAATTCGCCGGTGGCCACTTTCAATTCTTCACGCAATGAAACCTTCAAGGCATCAAGATTGATCGCATTGAGCATGTCGCGAATGGCTTCAGCACCAATGCCAGCGGTAAAGCTGTCTTCGCCAAAATCTTCCTGAGCTTTGAGATATTCAGTTTCGCCCATGAGTTGATGCATCTTGAGCGGTGTTAAACCAGGCTCAAGCACAATATAGTTTTCGAAATAGAGAATGCGTTCAACATCCTTCAGCGTCATATCAAGCAAAGTTGAAATGCGCGATGGCACCGATTTCAGGAACCAGATGTGAGCAACCGGAGCTGCAAGCTCAATATGGCCCATGCGCTCGCGCCGAACCTTTGAGAGCGTGACTTCAACACCGCATTTTTCGCAGATGATGCCCTTATACTTCATGCGCTTATATTTGCCGCACAAGCATTCGTAATCCTTCACTGGGCCAAAAATGCGCGCGCAGAACAAGCCATCACGTTCTGGCTTGAAGGTGCGATAGTTGATGGTTTCTGGCTTTTTGATTTCGCCGAATGACCACGACAAAATCTTTTCAGGTGAGGCCACCGAAATGCGGATTTGGTCGAATACTTGTACCGGGGCTGCCGGATTGAAGACGTTCATGACCTCTTGGTTCATGGTGTGCTCCTTAAATGAAATTCAAAAATTCGGGCGGGGGCGGAAGGTTGCCCTTCCGCCTGTTGATTGGCTTAAACTGGCATCACTGGGGTTTCGCCACTCTGCAGCTCAACATTGAGGCCGAGTGAACGCATTTCCTTGACGAGCACGTTGAAGCTTTCTGGAATGCCGGTTTCAAACGCATCATCACCGCGCACAATGGCTTCATAAACCTTTGTACGACCAGCAACGTCGTCTGACTTCACAGTCAGCATTTCTTGCAGCGTATAAGCCGCACCATAAGCTTCAAGCGCCCACACTTCCATTTCACCGAAGCGTTGACCGCCAAACTGCGCCTTACCACCCAGCGGTTGCTGGGTCACAAGCGAATAAGGTCCAATCGAACGCGCGTGGATTTTATCATCCACAAGATGGTGAAGCTTCAGAATATAAATGATGCCGACAGTCACTTGACGATCAAACGGATCGCCAGTTTTGCCGTCATAAAGTGTGATTTGACCCGAAGCGGTGAGGCCTGCTTCCGTCAACATTTTCGCAATGTCTTCTTCTCGAGCGCCGTCGAATACGGGCGTTGCGATTGGAACACCTTTACGAACCGAATGCGCAAACTCGATCACTTCCTGATCTTCAAGAGCGTCGATTTCGGCATTCTTGCCATAGATGCGTTGTAACTCATCCTTCACTGGCTTCACTTTGCTGCTTGTCGAATAAGCATCCAGTGCATCACCAATCTTCTTGCCCATGCCAGCACAGGCCCAACCCAAATGGGTTTCAAGAATTTGACCGACGTTCATGCGCGAAGGCACGCCGAGCGGATTGAGCACCACATCAACTGGTGTGCCATCCTCAAGGTAAGGCATATCTTCTTGCGGAACGATGCGCGAAACCACACCCTTGTTACCATGGCGGCCAGCCATCTTATCACCGGGCTGAATCTTGCGCTTCACGGCCACGAAGACTTTGACCATCTTCATAACGCCAGCAGGCAATTCATCGCCGCGTTGCAGCTTTTCGACCTTATCCATGAAGCGCGTTTCCAACGCTTTTTTGGACTCGTCATATTGCACTTTCATGGCTTCAAGTTCGCCCATGGACTTTTCAGCCCCCAGAGCAATATTCCACCATTGCGAACGTGGAATATCTTCCATGTTCTTTTCAGTGATTTTGCCATCAAGCTTGTGGCCGCGTGGCCCGCCTGTGGCGACTTTGCCCAAGAGGAAGTCATGCAGACGACCATAAGAGTTGCGATCAAGGATCGCGAGTTCGTCGTCACGATCTTTGGCAAGGCGTTCGATTTCTTCGCGTTCAATAGCAAGGGCGCGCTCATCCTTATCCACACCGTGGCGGTTAAAGACGCGAACTTCCACAACTGTACCCGAAACACCGGGTGGCAGACGGAGTGAAGTGTCACGAACGTCAGACGCTTTTTCAC
>JANYGE010000108.1 GCA_025362535.1 Hyphomicrobiales bacterium | reverse complement strand
CTCTTAATAAATTATCAAACTATTGAAATTACTATATAATTTATTATTTCGGAAAATTTGTTGGATTTTTCGGTTTTGTCAAACGGTCAAAATTTGTGCATCGCAGCATCTAAAAAGGCAGCACTTCAGTCGTGGACGCTCAATTGTAGTCATAAATTCTCAAAAAGCGTCATTCTCGCGCACTAGATTGGATGTCCGGTTTTTAGCCAGGTGGTAAAGCGCTCCAAACCTTCGGCCAATTGGCTGGGTTCCTTCAAATAACACATGCGTAAAAACCCCTCGCCGCCGGGCCCGAAGGTGCCGCCGGGGGCAAAGCCGACATTGGCTTCATCAATAATCCGCAATGTGGTTTTCATACTGTCCGTCATGCCTTCAATACCGAAGAACATATAAAAAGCCCCATCGGGAATGGCGAGGCGGATTTGCGGGAGATTTTTCAGGGCCTTGACCACAGTGTCGCGGTTGGCCCGGGCTTTTTCCACCTGATCAACGATAAAGGCATCGCCTTCATCCAGCGCTGTAACGCAGCCGCGTTGCAGGAATACGGCGGTGCCGCTGGTGTTGTATTGGATGACGCGCTCAATGGTGGCGGCCAGAGTTTTTGGCGCCTGCAGCCAGCCCACGCGCCAGCCTGTCATGGCCCAATTTTTGGAGAATGTATTGCAGAGCAGGAGCTGCTCTTCGGTGTCGCACACATCCAAGAATGAAGGCGCACGCGAGCCTCCATAATAAAACCGCGAATAGACTTCATCGGCGAGAATCCAAATGCCCGCCTTGCGGCAAGCATCACGGATGGCGATGAGCTCAGCTTTGGTGGCGGTCCAGCCGAGCGGATTTGAAGGTGAATTGAGGCAGATAGCTTTGGTGCGTGGCGTGATGGCAGCAAAGAGCTGGTCCAAATCTAGTGCCCATTTTCCGTTCGAGAATGTCATCGGAACTTCAACCGGACGTGAGCCCTGAATGCGCAGTGGCCCGGCATAATTGGGCCAAGCCGGGGTGGGGATGATGATCTCATCATCTTCGCCTGCAATCATTTGAATGGCGGTCTGAATCGCCTGCATGCCACCACCTGTCACCAGAAAATTGGCGGCCTCAAAGGCACGGCCATAATGGCGCGTGTGATAGCGCGCCAAGGCTTCGCGCAGTTCGGGTATGCCACCTTGATAAGTGTAAAATGTCTCGCCATTAAGCAGGCTCTCGGTGGCGGGCCGCGAGAAGGCTTCAGGGGTAGGCAGGTTGCCTTGGCCGGACCAAAACGGAATGATTCCGGCTTTGGTAAAACCGTGCATGGCAGCGGTGACGATGCCGCTTTCGGGTTCAGCTTGGACTTGTGGGGTGAGGGCTTTGAGAATCTGATTCATACTCACCTTATGGCAATAAAAAAACCCGCATGTCCAGCATGCGGGTTTCATAAGTGCTATGCTTGGAAGACTTATTTCTTCTTTGCAGCAACAGTCGCGGCTTTAGGCGCGGCCAGAGCTGCCTTAGGAGAGGCCAAGGCATCACGAATTTCTTTTAACAACACTTCTGTTGTTGTGGCGGCTGGTGGCGGTGCTGGTGGTTCAGCCTTTTTCATACGGTTCGAAATCTTCACCAATTGCAACATCACAAAAGCAAGGATCAAGAAATTGATCAGAATGGTGATGAAGTTGCCATAAGCAAAAGTTGCGCCGGCTTCTTTGGCGGCGGCCAATGTTGCAGCTGGTGCACCAGAAAGCTGGGCAAATTTTTGCGTGAAATCAATGCCGCCAGTTAAAAGCCCAATAATTGGCATGATCAAATCGCTCACCAATGAGTCAACGATTTTGCCGAATGCGCCGCCCATGATCACACCGATGGCAAGATCGAAGGCATTGCCTTTGAATGCAAAATTTTTAAATTCAGTCCACATAACAGTTAAACCCCCACTCAGAATATGCGCGCTGGCGGTTTTACCAGTTTGACGCATGGCCTCTTTTAACCGATTGCACTGGGTTGCAATAGCAAAATTAAAGATGCGTTAACCTTAGTAACCGCGAGTGCGGTTCACCAGATTGTCGAGAGCTTCGCCGTTTTCAAATCGCATAATCTGCTGATGGACATAGCGGCAGATGGTTTCTGGATCTGAATCAGCGGCAGCATGCGGCGTGAGCGTGACTTTGGGATGAGCCCACAACGGACTTGCTTCGGGCAGCGGCTCTTTATTAAAAACATCAAGGGTTGCCGCATAGAGTTCGCCATTGTTGAGACAGGTGACAAGATCAGCCTCCACCTGCTGACGGCCCCGGCCTGCATTGATAAAAATCGGCGCTCCGAACGGGCCTTTGTGCGAGAGCTTTTGAATGAGTGCCCGATTGATGATGCCATCTGTTTCCGCTGTGGCTGGCAATAGAGAAATCAGAATATCGGTTTGGCCCAGAAATGCATCAAGCTCTTGGCCTGCAAAACATTTTACATTTGGGATGGATTTTCGGGTTCGACTCCAGCCCAGCACATTGAAGCCAAGCATGGTCAGTTTCACAGCGGCATCGGCCCCCATGACACCCATGCCCATGATGCCCACATTCAAAGCGGATGCGGCATGGGTTGGGAAGCTATCCCAGATTTTGCTTTTCTGGTTTGCATCCAAACGGCGCTGCTGGCGGTGGTGCATGAGCACATGCAACACAATATATTCACTCATTCGGTTGGTGAGATCAGCTGTATTGACGCGCACAATTGGCACATCAGTTGGCAAAGTTGGATCGCCGAGAATGGCATCCACACCTGCGCCCAATGAGCAGATGAGTTTTAAGTTCGGAAAACTCTTCATCACATTGGCAGGCGGCAACCAAGCGGCGGCATATTTAATCTCTTCGATGCGGCCCAAATGATTTGGCCAGATGCGCACATCTAAATCGGGGGCCACTTTGGTCATGGCATTCTTCCAGACATCGGTGGGCCAGGTGGGAAGCACAAAAACAAAGGCGCTCATTGTTTGACAATTCCTTCAATGGCTTTGAGGTTGAGTGAAGCCGCAATCAGCGCCTTGGTATAGGGGGTTTGCGGATTGTTGAAAATCTCGGTGGCGGGACCACGCTCTTCCACCACGCCGTTGCGCATCACAATCATTTCATTGGCAAGGGCGCGCACCACTTTCAAATCATGGCTGATAAATAAGTAAGCGAGATTGTGTTTCTTCTGCAGCCCGCGGAGCAGGTCCACCACTTGGGCCTGCACCGACATATCCAAAGCTGAGGTTGGCTCATCAAGCATGATAAATTTTGGCTCGAGTGCGAGAGCCCGCGCGATGGCAATGCGCTGGCGTTGGCCACCCGAAAATTCATGCGGATAACGGTCCATGGTTGCAGGATCAAGGCCCACCTCTTCCAAAGCTGTGGTCACGCGGGCGCGCCGTTCAGCAGCGTTCATGTTTGGGTTTTGAATGCGCAAGCCTTCTTCCACAATTTGCAAAACCGAAAGGCGTGGGGAGAGCGAACCGAAGGGGTCCTGAAACACCACTTGCATATCTTTACGCAAGGGCCGCATGGCCTTTGATTTGAAGCCATCAATGCGCTGACCCTTATAGGTGATCTCGCCTTCAGAGGCGATGAGGCGCAAAATGGCAAGACCCGTGGTGGTTTTTCCAGAGCCTGATTCACCCACAATGCCGAGAGTTTGGCCAGCCCGCACGGTGAGATCAAGACCATCGACGGCTTTGATATAGCCGATAGTTTTGCGGAAAAACCCACGGCGGATGGGAAACCAGACTTTCAGATTTCTGGTTTCGACGATTTTTGCGGCACTGAGATCAGCTGGCGGCGGATTGCCCTTTGGTTCGGCGGCGAGCAGCATTCTTGTGTACTCATGCTGTGGTTTGGCAAACACGGTTTTGGCAGCGCCACGCTCAACGATTTTTCCCTTCTGCATCACGCAGACCTGATCCGCCATATGGCGCACAATGCCAAGATCATGGGTGATCAACAGCAGCGCCATGCCAAACTCTTGCTGCAGGTCTTTCAGCAGTTTTAAAATTTGCGCCTGCACCGTCACATCAAGAGCGGTGGTGGGTTCATCGGCAATCAACAGATCTGGCTTATTGGCAAGAGCCATGGCGATCATCACGCGCTGGCGCTGGCCGCCGGACAATTGATGCGGATAATCTTGCAGCCGCGTTGAGGCTTCACGGATGCCAACTTTTTCCAAGAGCTCTATAATTTTAAGGCGTGCCGCTTGGCCTTTGAGGCCTTGGTGCAATTCCAGAATTTCACCAATCTGCTTTTCCACGCTGTGCAAGGGATTGAGCGAGGTCATGGGCTCTTGAAAAATCATGGTGATTTTCGCACCGCGCACGCGGCGCAAATCAGCCTCATCGGCATCCAGCAAATCTTCGCCATTGAAAAATATCTGTCCGGAAGGATGCGAGGCTGCAGGATAGGGCAGGAGCTTTAAAATCGATAGAGCTGAGACGGACTTTCCGGAACCGGATTCACCCACCAGTGCTAGCGTCTCGCCCTTGTTCAGCGAAAATGAAACATGGTCCACGGCCAAGTTCTTGCCGAAGGCCACCGAGAGGTCTTTCACATCGAGAAGCACATCACTCATGTGAAGGTCTTTCGCGGGTCTAATGCATCGCGCACCGCTTCACCGATGAAGACCAGCAGTGTGAGCAATGTCGACATGAGAATGAAGATGGTGAAACCCAGCCAGGGCGCTTGGATATTGTTTTTGCCTTGCGATACCAGTTCGCCCAAGGAAGGTGAACCCGGTGGCAGACCGAAGCCTAAATAATCAAGCGCTGTGAGCGTGGTTACCGAGCCTGCAATCAGGAAAGGCATAAATGTTACAGCGGAGATCATGGCGTTGGGCAGGAGATGCCGGAACATGATTTTTCCATTGGAAAGCCCAAGGGCGCGAGCGGCACGCACATATTCAAAGTTTCTGGCCCGCAGGAATTCAGCGCGAATGAGGCGCACCAAACCTGTCCATGAAAATAAAACCAGAATAGAAAGCAGCAACCAGAATGTTGGGGTGACGAAGGCTGCAATAATGATCAGCAAATAGAGCGTGGGCATGGATGACCAGATATCAATGAAGCGTTGGAATATCAGATCTGTCCAGCCGCCATAATAACCTTGCACGGCTCCTGCAGCGATGCCGATAATTGAAGAAAATATTGTGAGAATTAAACCGAAGGCAATGGAAACACGGTAGCCATAAATGAGCCGCGCCACCACATCGCGGCCCTGATCATCGGTGCCGAGCCAATTCATATTGCCAGCGCTGCATTGCGGATCAGCAGCTTTTAACGGATATTTTGCACAAGCCACATCTGCCGAAAGTGTTGAGGCGGGAGGCGAGGGAGCAGGCAGTGGCAGCTCGGTGTTGGTTGTGTTGTAAGAATAGTGAATAGGGGGCCAGAGCATCCAGCCATTGGCTGCAATTTCTTCGAGATTAACCGGATCACGGTAATTGGTTTCGGCAAGGAAGCCACCGAATTTTGCTTCAGGATAATTAACCAGAGTTGGGAAAAGCACCTCACCCTTATAGCCAACCAGAATTGGCTTATCATTGGCAATGAGGGGGGCAAAAAGTGAGATCAAAAACAATAGTGTAAAAATCCAGAACGACCAGAAGCCACGGCGGTTGGCGCGAAACAAAGTCCAGCGGCGTTGATTGAGAGCGTTGAGTTTAAAGATCATAAATCACGCGCCTCAAAATCAATGCGCGGATCAATCCAAGTGTAGGTGAGATCGCTTATGAGGGCCACAACGAGGCCAATCAATGTGAAGATGTAGAGATTGGCGAAGACTACGGCATAATCACGGTCCAACACAGATTTATAAGTGAGAAAGCCCAAGCCATCGAGCGAGAAGACTTGCTCAATTAAAAGTGAGCCTGCGAAAAAGGCGTGCAAGAATGCGCCGGGGAAACCGGAGATCACCAGCAGCATGGCATTGCGAAACACATGGCCATAGAGCACTTTGTTTTCGGTGAGGCCCTTGGCGCGCGCCGTTGTTACATATTGTTTTTTGATTTCATCAAGAAAAGAATTTTTGGTGAGCAAGGTCATGGTGGCAAAACTGCCGACACCCAAGGCAACCAGCGGCAATGTCATATGCCAGGCATAGTCTTTGATTTTGCCCCAGAGGCTGAGATCAGAAAAATTATCGGAGGTGAGCAAGCGCAGAGGGAACCAATTGTAATAGCTGCCACCAGCAAAAACGATGATGAGAAAAATGGCGAGGATGAAAGACGGGATAGCATAGCCGATGCTGATCACCGCCGAGGTCCAAATATCAAAAGAACTGCCATCGCGCACCGCTTTGCGAATGCCAAGCGGAATCGAGACGGCATAGGTGATGATCAGAATCCACAGGCCTAGCGATATTGATACTGGCAGTTTTTCTTTTATAAGCGAAAGCACAGATTTGGAGCGGAAATAACTGTCACCAAAATCAAAGCGGGCATAATTGCTGATCATCAGCAGGAAGCGCTCCATCGGAGGCTTGTCAAAGCCAAATTGCTTTTCCAGCTTTTTAATGAATTCAGGATCGAGCCCCTTGGCACCGCGATAGGTGCTGTTGTTCTGGTCATTGCCGGCTTGAACTTCGCCACCACCACCATTGAGCCTGGCATCGGCATCACCGCCATTGCCTTCCATTTGCGCGATGATGCGCTCAATCGGGCCGCCCGGCACAAACTGAATGACAGCAAAGGTGAGCAACATCACACCCAATAATGTGGGGATCATGAGCAACAGGCGCTTGATGATATAGGAACCCATTAGCCGCTCGACACCTTCTTGGCTTTTGCTTCATCCCACCACCAGATGGTGGGAAAGCCAATGTCGAAGTCAGGGGTTTTTTCCGGCCTGCCAAAGCGGTTCCAATAGGCCACGCGTTCATAAGCGGTGTACCAATTGGGCACCATGTGATAGCCCCAGATTAAAGCCCGGTCCAAGGCGCGGCAGGCGGTGACTAAATCTTCACGGGTTTTAGCGAAAATCACCTTGTCGATGAGCGCATCAACGGCTGGGTCTTTGATACCAGCGTAATTTTGTGAGCCGGTTTTTCCTGCGGCCTCCGAACCCCAGAAATAGCGCTGCTCATTGCCGGGTGACAGGCTTTGGCCATAGCTATTCACGATAATATCAAAATCAAAAAATTCCTTGGCTTTTTCATATTGGGCGGAATCAACGGTGCGCACCGAAACGGAAATGCCGAGCAATTCGAGCTGTTCTTTATAAGGAAGCGCAATGCGTTCAAAGGCTGGGCTATCGAGCATGATATCGGCTTTGAGAGAGTCGCCCTTGGCATTCTTTAAAATATTTTTGCCGCCTTCTTTGGAAATGCTCCAGCCTGCTTCATTCAAAAGCCTTGAGGCCTCACGCAAGTTCTTGCGCCGTGCGGTGGCATCAGGGTTGGTGGGGTTTTGATATTCAGTGGTGAAGAGTTCAGACGGGAGCTTGTCTTTCAAGGGCTCAAGCAAAACAAGCTCTTCGGGTGAAGGCAGCCCCTTGGCTTCAAGTTCCGAATTGTTGAAGAAGCTGCGCGAGCGCGTGTATTGGCCATAAAATAAATTGGTGTTGGACCATTCAAAATCGAAGGCCAGATTAAAAGCCTTGCGCACTCTGATATCTTGAAATTGTGGGCGGCGCTGGTTGAACACCCAGCCTTGCATGCCGTTGACTTTTTTCAGGCTGATTTGGTCTTTGATCACCCGGCCATCTTTAACGGCCGGGAAATCATATCCAGTGGCCCAGGCCTTGGCACTTGATTCACGGTTATAATCATATTGATCACCCTTGAAGCCCTCAAAGGCCACAACCGGATTGGCAAAATAAATGTAGCTGATTTCATCAAAATTATTTTGGCCTCTATTGACGGCTAAATCTTTGCCCCAATAATCAACCACACGCTCCATCACAATCGACGAACCTGCTGTTACGGTTTTGAACTTATAGGGGCCGGAGCCCAATGGAATTTCTAAGGTAGACGCCGCAATATCGCGCGGCTTGCCGTCTGCTCCGGTGCTGGTCCACCAATGTTTGGGCAGCACCGCGAGCTGACTTACAATCAGTGGCAATTCGCGATTGTTTTTTTCATCAAAGCTGAAGGTCACATCGCGATCACCGGTTTTTTCAACCTTCGCTACGTTTTTATAATAAGCGGCGGTTGTGGTGAGATTGGTTTTCTGAACTTCAAAACTCCAGATCACATCTTCCGGCGTTACTGGTTTACCATCGTGAAAATGGGCTTCGGCGCGCAATCTAAATGTGGCTGAGGAAATATCTTCGGGGAATGAAACACCTTCCGCCAGCAACCCATATTGGGTTGAGGGTTCATCGAAGGACCGAACAAACAGAGTTTCGTTCACCGTGGTGACGCGGGCTTCGCCTTTCAGTGAATAGGGATTGAGGCTGTCAAAACTGCCATAGGCCACTTGGCGCAATTTGCCACCCTTGGGAGCATCCGGATTCACGTAATCAAAATGCGTGAAGTCAGGTTTATATTTCACATCTTTGAACAATGTGACGGCATGGGTGAAAACACGGTCCTCAGCCCAGGTCGCAGAGCTGCGCATGAGCGGGGCGAGGCCTACCAGCTTTAGGAGCGTGCGGCGGCTGGTCATGTGTGCATCCTCCTGATTCGGTTCAATTCTCTTATCTCAGGTGTGCCCACAAAAGAAAACACCGGAGGCCTGTGCATCCGGTGTTGAAATTTGCGGGCAATCTTGCTCAAATTAGGGTGCTGGGAAGGGTTTGGGTGAATCTGAGAGCGTTGCGAGATAGGCGATCAGATCAGCGCGGGCTTGATCTTTCTTAACACCTGCATAACTCATCTTGGTGCCCTTCACGTAATCCTTGGGGGCCTTCAGCCATACGTTCAAATCATCATAGGTCCAAGTTTTTCCAGCCATGGCTTTAATGCCATCGGAATAGCCAAATCCTGCGGCAGCACCGATGGGACGCTCAACAACATCCCAGAGATTTGGACCCACTTTGTTGGGGCCGCCTTTAGTGAAATCATGGCAAGCGCCACAAGCCTTGGCGATATCAGCACCTTTGGCAGCATCGGCCTTGGCCAATAATGCGCCGATAGAAAGCTGCACTTCGGCTGCCGCTGCCTCACCCGGTTTGGCAGCATCTGCGACCTCAATAATCATGCCGGGTTTTTCTGGGGCTTCTGTGTGGAACAATTCGCCACCAAAATTCTTTAAACCAAGGACAAGCAGTCCCGTGCCTAAAACTGCACCAGCGATTTTGTTGAATTCAAAGCTATCCATGACCTTAAGCAGCCTCTTGCCAGAAATAATAATCGGGCGGAAACTAATCGTTTCGCGTTGCTCTCGCAATAACTATAAGGAGCGACGCGCAATTTGCCGCGCCCCTGGTTAAACACATGATTGAACAACACAATACGATCGTCATCATTCCGGCCCGCATGGCCTCCACCAGACTTCCAGGAAAGCCACTCGCCGATATCAACGGGGTTCCAATGATTGTGGAGGTGTGGAAACGGGCGATATCAGCCAATATTGGCCATGTTTTGGTGGCGGCAGCAGAAAATGCCATCGCCGATACTATTCGAAATGCAGGTGGCGATGCCATGGTGACTGAGCCGCGCCTGCCTTCAGGCTCAGACCGGATTGCGGCTGCTTTGGCGTTACGTGATTCGGCCAAGCGCTTTGACTATGTGGTGAATCTGCAGGGCGATCTTCCGACCATTGATCCGCTTGCCGTGCAGCGCTGCCTTGCCGGGCTCACCAATGAGACGGTGGATATTGCAACCATTGCGGCCCAAATTCGTGATGCGGCGGATATTGCCAACCCCAATATTGTGAAAGCCATTGCGCCCCTGGAGGGCGAACGCGAAGTTGCTTATGCGCGCGATTTTGTGCGGGTGGTGGATGCCGATATGAAGCCACCATTTTGGCATCACATCGGGGTTTATGCTTACCGCCGCTCAGCGCTGGAGCGCTTTGTGAAATTGCCTGTCAGTGCCCGCGAGAAAGAACGCGCGCTGGAGCAAATGCGGGCTTTGGACAATGGCATGAAGATTGCTGTTGTTAAGGTTGACACGGTGCCTCTGGGCGTGGATACGCCTGCCGATCTTGAAATTGCGCGGCGGATGCTCAGGGACTTGAAATGACAAAACACAAAATAGCCTTCCAAGGTGAACTGGGTGCGAACTCCCATATTGCGTGCCTTGAAGCTTGCCCAGATTTTGAGCCCCTACCCTGCCGCACCTTTGAAGATGCGTTTCAAGCGGTGAAAGAGGGTTCCGCCAAATTGGCCATGATTCCGATTGATAATTCGGTGGCGGGGCGTGTGGCTGATATTCATCACCTGATGCCCGCTTCGAACTTGCATATTATCGGCGAGCATTTTTTGCCAATCCACCATCAATTGGTGGTTGGACGCGGCACGGTTTTAAGTGATTTAAAATCAGTGCACAGCCATGTGCATGCTTTGGGGCAATGCCGCAAAGTGTTGCGCCAACATAAACTCACTGCTGTGGTTGCGGTGGATACGGCAGGGGCTGCGCGTGAGCTTTCTGAACATCCCGATAAAACCCGCGCTGCCATTGCTTCGGGTTTGGCTGCTGAGATTTATGGATTGGACATTCTTCTCAAAGATATTGAGGATGAAGATCACAATACAACGCGCTTTATTATTCTATCAGCCGAGCAGCAGGATGCGCCTGCCAATAATGGTCCGGTGATGACCAGCTTTGTGTTCCGCGTGCGCAATGTGCCTGCGGCCCTTTATAAAGCCATGGGTGGGTTTGCCACCAATGGCGTTAATATGACCAAGCTTGAGTCCTATCAGATTGAAGGCCAGTTCAACGCGACACAGTTTTATGCCGATATTGAGGGCCACCCTTCAGATCGCCCCGTTAAACTCGCTTTGGAAGAGCTTGGGTTTTTCACGTCTTATATGAAGGTGCTGGGCACATATCCAGCAAGCCCTTACCGCGCTGAGATTGCGAAGCGACTGCCGGCAGAGTGAGCCGATGCTTCGAGGCGCTTCGCGCTCCTCAGCATGAGGGATTTCAATATCTTCAGCGTGAGGAAACTAAAGCTGTTCCAAAATCGTCTCAGCGCCTGATACATTCACGCCGGATTTTTCTTCGACGTTCAACGCCTTGAGCACGCCATTGTCGACAATCATTGAATAGCGGCTGGAGCGCAGGCCCATTCCGGCGGCATCAAGATTTTTCTCAAGGCCACAAGCTTTGGCGAAAGTACCATTGCCATCGGCCAGCATCATGATCTTGCCTTCAGCCCCTGAATGCTTGGCCCATGCGGCCATAACATGCACATCATTCACTGAGGTGCAGGCGATTGTGTCAACACCCTTGGCTTTGATGGCCTCATAATGCTCAAGATAGCCTGGCATGTGGCTTGCCGAACAGGTGGGCGTGAACGCGCCGGGCACAGCGAAGAGCACCACTTTGCGGCCGGCAAACACCACGTCAGTTGAAAGTTTTTGTTGGCCGTCCGACGTCATAACGTTGAATTCAACACTTGGCAGCTTATCGCCGATTTTGATGGTCATTTCTTATTCCCTGCTTATTGGCCCTCGCACTTAGGCGAGGACGATCTCTTGTTCAAGCCCTTGGGCCTGATCATCGGCTGTGAGACGCAACTTTATGCCGCTCAAATCATGGGCGTCTTTTAAGCCCTTAATGGCAATCCAGGCTTTGCCGTGTGCGCGCTCAAAATCTGGCTTGGTAAAATAATAGCGGTCTGGCCCTTCGACAAAAATATCGACAAAGGGCTTTGCCAGATCAAGCACCAGAAACTTCTCCGAAAGTTTGAAACCCGTGGCAATGGGTGCAGGCTTAGGCACGCGGGCCTGCCATGTTGCAATGAGGGCTGCATCCGGCATGGGGCCGCTGCTTGGGCCAAATTCAAGGTCATTTGCTATTTTAGCAGGCGTGCAGACTTGCTGGCATACGCCGAAGAAGGCTTCGAGCTTGATTTTGAGGGGTTTGGAAAAATCTTTTGGTTTGAGGCGCAAGGGAAACAGCACCTCATCATGATAGCCGATGGCTTCACCGCTCTCGTCACTGTAGCGCTTGGGAAGGGGATAATCGGTGGTGAGCTCGGCCAGATTCTCTGCAGAGACGGTGGTAATTTGCGGCGGAATGCCTGACTCGCCGGGGTTGCGCCAATAGGTTTTCCAGCCTTGCTCTAAAGTGACCAAAAGACCAGCCTGATAGACCTCGCCATCAAAACTGCCGCTGACAAAGCGGGCCTGCCAGGGTGCGGCGGCGGACGCTTTGGTCACCATTTTAGCCATGATGGGCAAGGCCATGATAGTTGATAAAAAAATTCTACGATCCATATTTCAACACTAATTAATGTGAAAAGCAAAAGCCAGTCACCTTCCTGTCAACATAAATTGAGATTAACAAGAGCCTATGGCGAAGTTTACATCCCTCAAAGGCAAGCTGCTCATTGCGATGCCCAATATTCAAGGCGACGATTTTAACCGCTCGGTTGTCTATGTGTGTTCGCATAATGCGGAAGGGGCCATGGGCTTGGTGATTAATAAGCCTGCGAGTGACATGATCTTCGCTGATCTCGTCGAAAAGCTTGATGTTTATTCCAAAGGCAATTTGATTGATGTCGGCATTTTGCAAAGCTTGATTTTCAAAGGTGGGCCAGTGAAAAAGTTTCAGGGCTTTGTCTTGCACAGTGCTGATTATTTCTCACCCGGGGAAAGCCTAAAAATAAACAAGGACTTTACCCTCACGGCAACAGTGGATGTGCTGCGCGATATTGCCAAAGGCCAAGGCCCGCAGCGGAACCGCATTGTTCTGGGCTATGCTGGGTGGTCGCCCGGGCAATTGGAAAATGAAATCATGCGCAATGGCTGGCTGCATTGCGAAGCCTCGGCCGATTTGGTGTTCAGTCACAATTATGGCGCAATGCATGGTGCCGCATTGAATACGCTGGGGGTTGATCCGCGCATGTTATCGTCGGAGGCTGGCCATGCGTGAGGGCAGAAGATAATTATTGCATCTCCATTTATGTTATATTATAACATTACATAAATGGAGTGTGATGATGAAAAAATACCTTGTAACTTTGTTGCTTTCAGCCAGTTCAATTTCGGCACTGGCGGCCCCAAAAGTGGTGGTTTCGATTGTGCCAATACACAGCCTG
Source organism: Hyphomicrobiales bacterium (assembly GCA_025362535.1). GTDB lineage: Bacteria > Pseudomonadota > Alphaproteobacteria > Rhizobiales > Aestuariivirgaceae > Aestuariivirga. Next base: position 4,556 of record JANYGE010000108.1, on the reverse strand, counting down.
GTGGCGGGTGTGATGGAGGGTGTGGGAGTACCTGAGCTTTTGCTGAAGGGTGTGAACTCCGAACATCAGGGCAGTTATTCGCCACAGCAAATTTCTGATATGGGACATGCTGATCTGGTCTTTATCATTGGCGATAATCTCGAAGTAAAGCTCGGCGAGATTAGTGGCAGCGAAGCCGTGAATGGCAAGGAATTTGTAAAACTGAATCTAGCGCCCGACATTCTGACCCACCGCATTCGCAAAGGTGGCAATTGGGAGGTGGACAGTGACGAGCCTGCCGCTGGCAATAATGCGGACCCTCATGTTTGGCTGGACCCCGAAAATGCCAAAGCCATGACCAAAGCCATTGCGGCAGCCTTAGACCAAGTTGATGCGCCACATGCGCTGACTTATGATGCCAATGCGCTTAAGCAAATTGCAGCATTAGACCAGCTTGAAAAAGATATTGCGGTTGCCATTACGCCGGTGAAAGACAAGCCCTTCATTGTTTTCCACGACGCTTACCAATATTTTGAGCGGCGCTTTGGGATGCATGCCGTAGGAAGCATTTCGGACTATTCCGCAACACCGCCTTCAGCCCAAAGGCTTGAAGAAATTCACAGCAAAGTTAAATCGACGCAGGCCGCATGTGTTTTCAAAGAACCCCAATTTTCTGATGCCGCCGTTATTGCCGTGACCGAAGGCAGTGCCGCAAAACTGGGCGTGCTTGACCCGGTGGGAGCCAAGCTAACGCCGGGCAAAGATGCTTATGCACAGTTGTTGCGCGATGTGACCAAGAACCTAACGGATTGTTTAGGCGGTTAAGCCTTCACTATTTGGCCGCAATGTATCATCATGTGAATCAGAGATTCATGAGGATGATAATTGCGGCCATTTTTAAAATACTGTCCAATCCTGATCGTCATACTTCCAAGCTTGGCGCAGGCGCATCCGCATGTCTGGGTGGAGATGCGCACTGATGTGGTGTTCACTGATGATGGAAAAATTTCAGGCATTGATCTTGAGTGGAGCTTTGATGATGGCTATGCCAAGCAAGCGCTTGAAGGCATGGATGCCAATGGCGATGGCGAATATAGTCAAGAGGAATTGAAGCCTTTGACCGCTGAAAATATCAGCTCACTCAAAGACTATGATTACTTCAACAAGATGTGGGGCGCTGACAAAGTTCTGGAAAGTGCAGCCCCGATCAATGCCGGACAAACCTATAGCAACAATGTTTTGAAACTGCATTTCACCGTGCCCTTGGTGAAGCCCTATGACCCGCACAAGGGCGAATTTAAAGTGAAGGTTTTTGATCCTGAATTTTTTATCGCCTTTGATTATGCCAAGGATCAGCCAGTGGACACGGATGGACCGATTTCACCAGATTGCAAACTTGATCTTAAACCGCTGCCCACTGATGCTGAATTAAACGCCACCCAAGCCATGCTGGCGACCAAGGGTGTGGATTGGAAGCCGGAGAATGGTGAAGATTTTGGCTCGATGTTTGCGCAAGCCTTGGTGGTGACATGCAAATCTTGATCCGTATTTTTATGTTGTTGCTGCTGTTTGCAACAGTCCAACCTGTGCAGGCACAATCAAGCGCAAATACGTCCCCACAGGTCATCATTAAAAAGAGTCAACTCCTGGTGCGGCCACGCGATGCCAATGGCAACATTATCATCACGTCGTTTTGGGAAGACCCGGTGCTGTGGGCGCGCGACGAGCAGCAAAGTTTTTATGGCTCGATGAATAGCGCTTTGCGGGCGATTAAATCGGATGGTTCATTTTGGGCGACATGGACTTTTCTGGCTTTAGGATTTGGCTATGGGGTGTTTCACGCCGCAGGCCCTGGCCATGGCAAGGTGGTGATTTCATCGTGGTTGCTCGCCACTGAAAATGATTTGAAGCGCGGGCTTTTGGTGACGTTTCTCAGTTCGCTGTTTCAGGCGCTCACCGCCATTGTTGTGGTGAGTGTGTTGCTGCTGCTGGTGGCCAGTGTGGGCGCTGTGGTGCGCGATGTGACCGGCTATTTAGAATCGGCCAGTTACGCGATGATTGCCCTGCTGGGGATTTATATGATTTGGCTTGCCTTGCGCAGTTGGGTGCGGCGGCCAAAGCCTTCCAGCGATTTTAAGTTTGAAATTGTGAACCCACATTTTAATCATGCCCATATTGAAACAGGCCATGTGCATGATGAGAACTGCGGCCATGCCCATGCGCCGGAGCCACGAGATTTACGCGGTGAAGATTGGTCATGGACCAAGGCTTTATCGCTGGCTTTTGCCATTGGTCTCAGGCCCTGTACGGGAGCCATCTTGGTGTTGCTCACCGCCAATGCCATAGGGCTTTATTGGGTGGGCATTCTCTCCACGCTGGCCATGGGCTTTGGTGTGTTTCTCACCGTAGGCTCAATTGCGGCGATCACGGTTTATGGTAAGGCCTTTGCCTTGCGCATGACACGCGGCGACAGCCAGCGCCTCGGCTTGGTGGTCGGTGTGTTGCGCGTGTTCGGCGGTGTGGTGCTGGCCTTTATGGGAGCCATCATGTTCCTGGGCTCACTGGGCCGTGGCAGTGGAATGCTCTAAGCTTAATCCTTAGCGCGTTCCACGTAAGAGCCATCATTGGTGTCGACCACAATGCGGGTGCCCACGTTGATGTGCGGTGGCACCAAGGTGCGCACCCCATTGTTCAACATGGCTGGCTTGAAAGACGAAGACGCGGTTTGGTTTTTAATCGCAGGCTCGGTCTCGGTGATTTCAAGCGTAATGCGGGGTGGAATTTCGATTGAAATCGGGCCATCATTGAACATGGCAATCTGGCACTCCATGCCTTCCTGCAGGTAAGGCACATAATCCCCCACCATATCAGCAGTCAGTGGCACTTGTTCAAAGCTTTCTGGATTCATGAACACGTAACTGTCGCCATCTTGATACAAATAAGTGTGCATGATGGTTTCAACAAAGGCGCGTTCCATCGCGTCAGTGGTTTTGTAACGCACGACTGTCTTCACACCGTCAGAAATGCGGCGCATATCAATCGTAGTGGTCGGCGTGCCTTTGCCGGGGTGCATGCTCTCGGCCTTCAAAACGATATAAAGCTTGCCGTCTTCATGTTCGATGACGTTGCCCTTACGCACGCCGCTGGCGATAACTTTGACCACGGATATTCTCTCTTTTTTAATTTTTGCGAATTGATGTTGGTGCGGCTATTAGCAGGCAGACCCACGAAAGCCAACCCCTTTGCAAAACAACGATTCCCCTTGGTTTACCCCCGCGCGCCATGCCGACCGCAGGCCGTTTCTGCTGGCGCGCAATAAAATTATTGCGGATATTAGGGCGTGGTTTGCCGCGCGGGATTTTCTGGAGGTGGATTGCCCAGCTTTACAAGTGTCGCCCGGCAATGAAGCGCATTTGCATGCGTTTCAAACCACCATGATTGGCAATGATGGCGTGGGAGTTCCGCGCTATTTGCATACGTCGCCAGAGTTTTCCTGCAAGAAATTATTGGCGGCCGGGGAAAAACGCATTTTCAATCTGGGCCATGTGTTTCGCAACCGTGAGCGCACGCTCACCCATGCGCCGGAGTTCACCATGCTGGAATGGTATCGCGCGGGTGAGGATTACCGCATCATTGTGGAAGATACTTTGGCCTTGGTGCGGCTTGCAGCGCAGGGCAATTTCAGGTGGCGGGGCCGTGACTGTGATCCGCATTTAGAAGCCGAATGGTTGAGCGTACAGGATGCGTTTCTGAATTATGCTGGCGTTGATCTGCTCAGTACACTGAATAATCGTGATGCTCTGGCTGCAGCTTCGCCTGTGGTGTTTCAAGAGGGCGAAAGTTGGTCAGACATTTTCAGCCGGATTCTGGTTGAAAAGGTGGAACCCCAATTGGGGAATGGCCGCATGACTGTGCTTTATGAATATCCCTCAGTGGAAGCAGCGCTAGCCCGCACCTGCGCACATGATAAACGCGTGGCTGAACGCTTTGAACTTTATGCCTGTGGAGTTGAGCTGTGCAATGGCTTTGGCGAGCTGACTGATCCAGCCGAACAACGCCGCCGCTTTGAAGCGGAGATGGAGATTAAGCAACGGCTTTATGGCGAGCGCTATCCGATTGATGAAGATCTATTGGCGGCACTGGCGATCATGCCACAGGCATCTGGTGTTGCGCTGGGTTTAGACCGCGTGATCATGCTGGCTACAGGAGCAACACGGATTGATCAGGTGCAGTGGGTGCCAGTTTAACCCTTAAACGGGGCCATCCCCTGTCTGGCTAATTCATCGGCGCGTTCATTGTCGGGGTGGCCGGCGTGGCCTTTGACCCAGTGCCAGGAAATCTCGTGGCGCTGGATGGCTTCATCTAAGGCTTGCCACAGTTCCACATTTTTCACGGGCTTCTTATCCGCAGTTTTCCAACCGTTTTTCTTCCAGCCGTGAATCCATTTGCCAATGCCGTCTTTCACGTAAACAGAATCGACATGCATCTCGACTGTGCAGGGGCGCGTCAAAGCCTTCAAGCCTTCGGTGGCGGCCACCAGTTCCATGCGGTTATTAGTGGTGAGTTGCTCGCCGCCA
>JANYGE010000070.1 GCA_025362535.1 Hyphomicrobiales bacterium | reverse complement strand
GGCTCAGGCTTTGCTTGCGGCTGAAGGCAAAGTGATTGGTCGGGTTGACGATGTCTTGGCCAATGCCGCTATCACCAAGCGCGATGCGGCAAAGCCTTGGCTGCTCGCTCCGATTGATTTGCAAGCGATCAAAGCGGCAGGCGTCACTTTTGCGGTTTCCATGCTTGAACGCGTGATTGAAGAAAAAACGCGCGGCGATGCTGCCGCAGCTTCGGCCATTCGCGGCCGCATCAATGAGCTGGTGGGGGGTGATCTGCGCAGCCTCAAACCGGGATCAAAACAAGCCGCAGACCTTAAAGACACTTTGATGAAACAGGGTGCCTGGAGCCAATATCTCGAAGTGGGCATTGGGCCAGATGCTGAGATTTTTACCAAGGGTCCGGTGCTTTCTGCTGTGGGCTGCCATATGGATGTGGGCATTCATCCGAAATCCTCATGGAATAATCCAGAGCCTGAAATTGTCATGGTGGTGGCATCATCAGGCAAAATTGTCGGCGCCACTTTGGGCAATGATGTGAATTTGCGTGATGTGGAAGGTCGTTCAGCATTATTGTTGGGCAAGGCCAAAGACAATAACGCGTCCACTTCGCTGGGGCCATTTATACGCTTCTTTGATGATGGCTTTAGCTATGATGATATTTGCAAAGCCGAGCTTTCCATGAAAGTGACGGGCACAGACGGCTTTGTGATGAGTGGGCATTCCAACATGAGCGAGATCAGCCGAGCACCTGCTGATATTGTATCGCAAGCGATCAATGAGCATCATCATTATCCTGATGGCTTGGTTGTATTCCTCGGCACCATGTTTGCACCCATTGATGATCGCGGTGCTAAAGGCAAAGGCTTCACCCATCATCTCGGAGATATCGTGGAAATTTCAACGCCTCTGCTCGGCACGCTCAGCAATCGCGTGATGTCGACTGAAAAGGCCGAAGCGTGGAATTTTGGCATCGCCGATTTGATGCGCAATCTGGCGGCGCGCGATCTTATTTAGAAAGCGGCCTTAATGCTCAGCGCCACGCATCGTGTTTGAATAGGTGCCGAACACATGGTCCCAAAGCGATGTGCTCACGCCAAAGTTTAGATCGCTGGTGCCATGGTGGTGGATATTGTGTTGCCACTTCAATCTTTTCATCCAGCGCCAGCCTCCGCTGCTGAAATGATGCACGGCATAATGCACAAATGTGTAGGCTAAAAATCCAAATAGAAAACCAGCAAACCACAGCAAGGCCAAGCTGGTGCCCAAGAGATAGGTCATGGGCCACAACACGCTGATCAACAGGATTGGCAGGGAAATGGGTGTGGGCGTTCCAATCAGCTCCAAGGTTTCATCATGGTGGGCTTGATGCATGCCCTTAATGCCAGGAACCTTATGGAAAACAAATCGGTGCGCTATATATTCAGCCAAGGTCCAGGTCAGTAAACCCATTGGCACCATCAATAAAGCAAACCAAAGGCTGTGGCTTTGATTGATATAGAGGCCCCATGCGATGCAGGCCAAAATAATTGGCGGATGCACTATAAAATCAAGGAAATACAAGATCGGCGTCATTTGCGGCGATACGGCAGCTTTGGCGAACGACCAAGCTGAGCCGAAAACTGACCGCCCGCCTTCCGCATTCGTTTCAACTTTCGTCATATTCGTGCCCCTCACGTGCCTAGATTTTAAAATACCACCCCATCTATACCACGCATAGCATTTAACGCCAAAAAAAGTTATTTGTGTGGCAATTGGGGCTTTGGTTCATTGCTTTTGAAATTGAGGAGTTAAATGGTTGATATGAAATTAGTGGTCAAAAGCGAACATAAATTGGGTGAGTCGGCGCTGTGGCACGAGGTGCGCCAGCTTTTTTATTGGATCGATCTTTATGATCCGATGCTATGTAGTTTTGATCCCGCTTCGGGCAAGGCTACGCGCCGCGATTTGGCGCTGCCTGCCCCCATCGGAGCTATTGTGGCCACCACTAGCCCGGATCATTTTTTAGTGTCACATGGGGCTGGTCTTTCAGTGTTGCATATCGACGATCTCAGCCTCTCACCCTATGCTGATCCAGAGCAGGGCCGCCTTGATGTGATTGCCAATGATATGAAAGTAGATCGCTTTGGCAGGCTGTGGTTTGGCACTTCGCATGCCAAGGAAACCCTGCCACGCGGAGCATTGTGGTGCGTGGAAAATACCAAGCATATCCATCTTGCCGATGTGGGTTTTGCGGTTTCAAATGGTCCAGCTTTTTCGCTTGATGGCCATACGATGTATTTCAGCGACAGCGCCAACTATAAAATTTTGGCCTATGATGTTTCTAAGGATGACTGCAAGCTGCGCAATCGCCGGGTGTTTGCAAGTTTTAGCGAAGCTGAGGGTGTGCCGGATGGTTTGACGGTTGATGCTGCGGGTAATATTTGGTCGGCGCAATGGGCTGCAGCCAGCATATTCAAGCTTTCGCCGCTGGGTGAAAAGCTGCAGCGCTTTGCGGTGCCTTCGGGCCATGTCACCAGCCTGGTTCTTGCTGGCAAAACACTATTCATCACGACGGCGCGGGAAGGGCTTTCGCCGGATATACTGAAAAAATATCCGCAATCCGGCAGCCTGTTTGCACTGGAGACCGACGTTAAGGGCGTGCCTGAAACCTTGTTCGCGCTTTAACCTACGAAGGCCCGCTCAACCACGAAGTTTCCGGGGTGGTTGTTAGAGCCCTCGGTGAAGCCTTGTGGTTCCAGCATGTCGCGCACGTCCTTGATCATGCCGACAGAGCCGCACATCATAATGCGGTCATGTTCGGGATCAAAGGCGCTGGTGTTCAAGCTGGTGAAAAATTCACCGGACTCAATCAATGTGGTGATGCGGCCATTATGTTCGCTTTTTTCGCGGGTGGTGGAGGCAAAATGTTTGAGGCGCAGCGTTGCCTCTTCGCCTACCAAAGGATCGGCCTTGGTGGCAGCAACCGAGTCAAAGCCATATTGCAGTTCATCCTTGCTGCGGCAGGTGTGGGTGAGGATGAGCTCGCCAAATTTCTCATAGGTTTCAGGGTCACGGATCAGCGACACGAATGGTGCAATGCCAGTGCCAGTTGAAAGCATGAACAAGCGCTTGCCCGGCAACAAGGCATCATTCACCAAAGTGCCCGTGGTTTTGGGGCGGAGCAAAATTGTATCGCCAGGTTGAATTTTCTGCAGACGCTCCGTGAGTGGGCCTTCGGCCACTTTGATCGAGAAAAATTCCAAGCTTTCATCCCAAGCCGGACTGGCAATGGAATAGGCGCGCATCAAAGGTTTGCCGTCTTGCGGCAAGCCCAGCATGACAAATTCACCAGAGCGAAAACGCAAGGATTGTGGCCTGGTGATGCGGAAGCGGAAGAGCCGATCGGTATAGTGTTGCACATCCGTAACACGTTCGGCATAAAGGCCAGAAGGGAGCAGTGAAGAAGACATTCTGTAGTTTCCTGGATAGGTTCGTTCTTTATACAGAACGATGTGTATCGTATGGGGAACATCATTGCAAGCCTGAAATCTTGCTGGAAACAGCATATTTTCGGCTTAAAACAATGCTTAACAGCCTGATTAAATGGACTGAGGCTCGCCCACCTCATAAAGCACCAGCTGGCGCTGTGATATCCCCAAGCTCGGCCAGCTTGAGCGCCAAGCCACAATATGTGGCGAAGCGAAGTGAGCGTCGAGGGCCGCTCGGTTGACCCAAGCTTCTTTGACATGGATGAGACCACTATCCAAAATATCCTCAGCGTATCCATATTCGAGGCACCCGGATTCAGCTCGGCTGGCGTTGATCATCGCTGCCATAGCTGGTTTTGCAGCGGAAATTCCACTTGCCGATATGCGAAACGTGCCGATGATCAAGAGCATTATCTTTTCCTTTTTTTGAAGCTTGTACAGGTGCACATATGATTTCAAGCGGTTCTACCTGCTACAATCATGGCGCGTTGCACGATTCAATCGTAAAGTCTAGAATTGTGCGAATCTAAATTGGAGACCTTTCGATGCGAGCATTTCGTGGATTAGCAATTTTTGCCGTGATGGGGCTCCTCTTTGGATCGTCCGCACAGGCAGCGCAGTGTGGGTCAACTGCGGCGGGGTTCTCGGCGTGGAAATCTGAGTTTGCCAGTGAGGCTAAGGCCGCAGGTGTGAAGGCGCGCGGGCTTTCGGCTTTGGCTGGCAC
>JANYGE010000036.1 GCA_025362535.1 Hyphomicrobiales bacterium | reverse complement strand
CGGCGGTGGTGGTGGCGGTGGTGGCGGCGAAGGCGGCGGTGGCGGCGTAGGCGGCGGCGGCGTCGTAGGCGGCGAAGGCGGCGTTGTAGGCGGCGGAGGCGGCACGCTCAATCTCGCTGGTTGGACTTTTAGGCGCAACACGCGAGATTGTGTTGGCCCAGAAGGCATTTTTCCACAAGGCTGCAATTTGAGGCGGCTTCAGTTTTTCAGTGCGGCCTAAAAAAACTGCTGCTCGCATTGCGGCGCGGTGGGCAAGGGCCACGGCTTCGCTGTGCATTGTGGCTAGCGGCCGCGCCTCTAACCATTCTTCAAAACTCTCGCGATCAATGATCTTCGCCATTCCGCCAAGATGGGCAAAGGTTTATTGAAAGGCAAGGGGCAAAGCTTTCATGTTAGGGCTGGGCTGAAATTTGCTTTTGTGGCAGGGTTGGCCCAAGCCAAAGAAGAGTGCCAAAATGCGCGCAGTTTATTTTGAACAGTTTAAACACCTGCCGGTGATTGCCACTGTGCCAGACCCCACACCCTCGCCCAGCGGCGTGGTGGTTAAGGTTGAAGCTTCTGGCCTGTGCCGCAGTGATTGGCATGGCTGGATGGGGCATGATTCTGATGTAAAGCTGCCGCATGTGCCGGGGCATGAATTGGCGGGCATCGTGGTTGCTGTTGGTGCTGAGGTGCGCAACTGGAAAGCTGGCGACCGGGTTACAGTTCCATTTGTTGCAGGTTGTGGGCATTGCCCTGAATGTCATTCGGGGCATCAGCATATTTGCGACAATCAATTTCAACCGGGCTTTACGGCTTGGGGCTCCTTTGCGGAATATGTGGCGCTGGAATATGCCAATGGCAATTTGGTGCGCTTGCCAGAGAGAATGGCGTTTAAAACGGCGGCCAGTTTGGGCTGTCGGTTTATCACGGCTTTTCGCGCCGTGGTTGACCAAGGGCGCTGCCGCCCCGGGGAATGGGTTGCTGTGCATGGCTGTGGTGGGGTTGGACTTTCGGCCATTATGATTGCGGCCTCGCTCGGTGCGCGCGTCATTGCGGTTGATTTGACTGATGAGAAATTAGAGCTGGCCCGCGCCATGGGCGCTGCAGTTTTGATCAATGGCAGCAAGGTTTCCAATATCGTTGAAGCCGTGCGCGATGTGACGGGCGGAGGTGCGCATCTTTCGATTGATGCGCTTGGGCATTCTTCAACGAGCTATAATTCAATCAGCAATCTGCGCAAGCGCGGGCGGCATGTGCAGGTGGGGTTGATGCTGGGCGATGATGCCAATGCGCGCGTGCCAATGAGCCGGATCATTTCGCATGAGCTGGAAATTCGGGGCAGCCATGGCATGCAGGCGTTTCGTTATGGCGAGATGTTTCGCATGATTGAGGCTGGGCTTTTGCATCCCGAAAAATTAGTGGGAGCCGAGATTGCCTTAGCTGACGCCCCCGCCGCCTTGGCCGCGATGGATCGTTTTGCTGCCAAGGGTGTGAGTGTGATCACCAAATTCTAAAGCCTGAAACCCAATAAGGACCCTCGACGGCTTCAACTGTTATGGCACAGATGTTTTTTCCAGCGCTGACACATAAAATTGTGCGGCGAGATTGGTTTATGGCAGAACTCCTCAGTTCAAACTAAGATGGATAAACTCGGAGATTCCATCTCCTATCATTCGCTCAGAACACGTTACTCTAAAAATTCCTCAATATCCGGAATGCGTGTAAAAGCAATTTTTGTACCTGAAAAACTTTTACCTTGAGATGGGAGCATGCCTAGCAACACGGAATCTCGACCAAAGCGATGGTTGATTTTATCTAATGCCTGTGAAATTTTCTCTGCCTTCTGACGTTTGTGCAAATCTATATCTGGCAACGCCTCAAATAATTCTGGTTGTAAATCAGATACCGGAATTAAATGATGCAATGTCACTGATATTTTTTTAATGGCCGCACCGCGTGCTTCGCGCATAAAATCCGCCCATAATATATTCAACAGGTTTATAAAACTTATCGAATCCTGCGCCCTGTAACAGCGCATCTCAGCACTTAGGCGTGGACCATGCTCAATCCGAATGGATAATGAAAGGGCACTCGCATAATATCCCATACGCCGCATACGGCTTGTGGCTTTTAGAGTTAAGCGGCGTGCAACATATTGGGCTTTTTCTGGCACACGGAGCTCAGGTGCGAGAACATGGCTGTGACCGATGGTGCGCCGTGTGCTTTCCTCTTCTGGAAATTCAACGCCGCGCAGAAGATACCACATTTTTTCACCCCATACGCTGCCCCAGATTATGCGCATTTGTTTTGCATCAAGTGCCAACAACATCTGCATGTCAGTAATTCCTTTGGCTATTAAGCGGCGCTCAATGTTGTGGCCAATGCCTGGTAGATCGCGCAGTTTCAGCTCAAATAGACGCTGCGGTAAATCTTGTGGGCCTAGGATTGTGAAACCATCTGGTTTTTTTAAATCGGTTGCGATTTTCGCCAAATAACGATTGGTGGCAACTCCGATTGAACAGCGGATATAGTCTCCCACATTTTTTGCTAAGCCTCGTTTTATTGAATCCGCAATCTCGGTAATGCGGATAATCGACATTTCATTTTTCATCAATTGGCAGGTCACTTCATCAATGGAGCAAATCATCGTTACGGGAATATGATTGTCGACCTCTTTCAAAATGCGATGATGATATTCCACATAGCGCTCGTGCTGTGCCAATACGCAAATAATGCCAGGGCACAGTTTTTTTGCTTCCCAAATGGGTGTTCCAGTTTTTACGCCATAAGCTTTCGCTTCATAGCTGGCGGCAATGGCACAGGTGGATTCTGTTGCAACAGGCATCACTGCCACTGGCTTGCCGCGCAATCGTGGCTGTAGCTGCTGCTCCACACTGGCAAAATAACTATTGAAATCAATATAGAGCCAGCGCAGCTCGGTACTGGTGTTAAGTGCTTTGTTTCCTGAAATAGAGTTCATATCCTACAGTATGACTGAAATAAGTATCCTTGTCATGTTCTATTTATGTTCTAATTCTTCTTCTGTATTGCAATGATTTCAGAGGCTATTGAATACTGATGGTTTTAATTCGCCCCACGCTCCCCCTCTCTCCGCTTATTGGTTGGCGTGAGGATGTTTGTTTACCGGATTTTGGCGCTGGTGTTCTCATTGCAAAAATTGATACGGGGGCGAAGATGGCAGCCTTGCATGCGAGCGATATTCATGTGATCGGCAAGTATGTTCAATTCACCTTGGATATGGCGGGCAAGCGCAGGCACTGTGGCGCTGCCTTGCATGGCATGAAAAAAATTAAAAGCTCTAATGGTTACAGTGAATTAAGGCCCATTATTGAGACTGTTGTTGAAGTGGGCGAGCACCGGTTTTTAACTGAAATTACCTTGACGAACAGAAGCGATATGGGGGTTCCCATGTTGCTGGGGCGCGAGGCGCTCAAGCATCGCTTCCTTGTGCATCCGGGACGATCATTTATACTTTCGCGCAGAAAGAAAAAATTGAAATGAAAATCGCTTTACTCACCCGCAACCCAAAACTTTATTCACACCAGCGCATCATGGAAACGGCGATTGGGCGTGGGCATGAAATTGTGCCGATAGATTATTTGCGCTGCTATATGAACATCACCTCGCGCAAGCCTGAGCTTCGCTATATGGGGGAGAAGCTTGAAGGCTTTGATGCGGTGATCCCGCGCATTGCGGCATCCCACACATTCTATGGCCTTGCGGTGTTGCGGCAATTTGAAGTGATGGGGGTTTATCCCCTCAATGAATCAGTGGCGATTGGACGCTCACGCGATAAGCTGCGCTCATTGCAAATTTTGGCGCGTGATGGGGTTGGCCTGCCAGTTACGGCCTTTGCCAATGAGACCAGCCGCACCGAGGAAATTTTAGCGCTGGTTGGCGGGGCACCCGTGGTGATCAAATTGTTGGAAGGCACGCAAGGCATCGGTGTGGTGCTGGGTGAAACCCATAATTCAGCCAAATCTGTGATTGAAGCTTTTCGTGGGGCCGATATTAATATTCTGGTGCAGGAGTTTGTGAAGGAAGCCGAGGGGCGTGATATTCGGGCCTTTGTGGTTGGGCGCAAAATTGTGGCGGCAATGGAGCGGGCTGGACCAAAGGGCGAGTTTCGCTCTAACCTGCACCGTGGTGGATCAGCACAAGTGGCGATATTAACTGCGGCAGAAAAGGCCACCGCATTGAAGGCGGCACAAAGCATGGGACTGAATGTGGCGGGTGTGGATTTGCTGCGCTCCAAGCGCGGGCCGGTGGTGATGGAAGTTAATTCATCTCCCGGGCTTGAGGGCATTGAAGGGGCTTCAAGCAAAGATGTGGCCAAAACCATTATTGAGTTCTTGGAACGCAATGCAAAGCCGGGCCGGACAAAAACCAGGGGACGCGGATGAGTGAATTCGAATTTGGCGGCCAGCGCATTGCCGCTGGCACGCGGCAGACCGTTGAACTTGAAGTTTCGGTTCTCGCCAATAACATGCGCATGAATATGCCAGTGCATGTGGTGCATGGGGCTCACCCTGGACCCGTGCTGTTCATTTCAGGCGTGGTGCATGGTGATGAAATTCAGGGTGTTGAAATTGTGCGGCGGATTTTGGCGGCACCTGAGCTTAAAACCATGAGTGGTACTTTGCTGGCGGTGCCGATTGTCAACAGTTTCGGCTTTCTCAATCACTCGCGCTATATGCCAGACAGGCGCGATCTTAACCGCTCCTTTCCAGGGTCTGATCGTGGCTCGCTGGCGAGCTTGCTGGCTGATTTGTTTTTCAATGATGTGGTGCTGAGAAGTGCTTATGGAATTGATTTTCACACGGCGGCATTGCACCGCACCAACTTGCCGCAAATTCGCATTGAGCCCGAAGATGAGGATTTGCTGCGTTTGGCGCGGGCCTTTGCCCCGCCAGTTATTCTGCGATCAAAATTACGCGATGGCAGTTTGCGCCAAAGCGCCAAAGCCCATAATGTGAAAGTGTTGCTTTATGAAGGCGGCGAAGCCTTGCGCTTTGATGAGCTCGCTATTGAAGCTGGCGTTAAAGGAACGCTGCGGGTGATGAAACTGCTCGGCATGATCAGCCATGCGCCTGCTGTGTTGCCGCATTTTACGTCGGCGCATTCTTCGGCCAGCACTTGGCTGCGCGCACCTGAAGGCGGCATTTTACATTCGGTGCGGCGCATTGGTGACCGCGTTGGCATCAATGAACCAGTGGGGATTATTTCGGATCCGCTCGGTGCTTCGCAAGTGGCGGTGATTTCTGAAGATGATGGCATTATTATTGGCCGCACCAATCTGCCCATCGTCAATCGCGGCGATGCGCTGTTCCATGTCGCGAGATTGACCATGAAGTCCCGCGATGTGGAGTTGCATACGCCGGATGAAGATGAAATTATTTAATTCGTCGTCGGATAGGCTGCAGCGCCCCAGACTTTTTTAACCTGCTCATCACGCCCGCAGCCTTCGCGGTAACGGTGATAGGCGTCGGCCTGTTTGATCCAGCCAAAGCGGGTGAGCACGCGGTTTTGGCCGAGATAATAATTCTGGTGATAGTCTTCGGCCGGGGTGAAACTGGTGGCGGCTTTGACTGGTGTTACGATTTTTTGGCCCAGCGCTGCTTCGGCCTCCAGCACAGCTTTTTCAGCAATTGGCTTTTGTTCGGGGGTGGCGAAAATGGCTGAGACATAAGAGTCACCACGATCACAGAATTGCCCTCCGGCATCCGTCACATCAATGGTGCGCAGGAAATGGGAAACCAGCTTATCATAGGGGATGATGGCGGGATCAAATTCAACTTTCACTGCTTCTTGGTTGCCGTCGTGATCCTCATAAGTGGGGTTTGCCATGGTGCCACCTGCATAACCGGAGATCGTGGCAGTTACGCCTTTCACATGATCAAAATCAGATTCAACACACCAAAAGCAGCCTCCGGCAAAGATCGCGGTTTCAGTTTTTGCGATTGCCAGACCAGAATTGACGGCGAGTGCCAGAATGATGGCGAGCAGAAATTTTTGCATGATAGGCTCCTGTTATCTGACCTTAGAATGCCCGCCTCTATAAAGCTAATCAACAGGATGCACAGTTTCGTGAAGAGCGAAGTTGGTCCACCCAAAATGCCGCGTATTGATTGTTGCAGAATCTGCTTTAAATCATTGCATCAGGTAAATGAGTGGCAAAATAGGCATGCAGGCTGATCGCAAAATTATATTCCAGAGTGACGTGGGGCCACGGGCCCTGCGGGCCGAGCGTGGCTCCTGGAAAATTTTCAGTGTGCTGCACAGTGCAGATGCAGAAATTGCCAAGACTGAGCTTGCTGGTGGTGCTGATGGTTTGGTTTTAGCCACAGTTGCGAGTGTTGAAGCTTTGCGTGATGTGCCCTTGCACACATTCAGCATTCGCAATGAGGCTGGCGATGCAGCCGCCCGCGCCTTGATGCAGTTAATTTTGAAGCAGCCGATTGATCCGGCGCGCTTGAATATCAGCTTTGGCTTGCGTGATACGAAATTGGTGGATGAATTGACTGGGCTTGGATTTGTCGGGCCATTTTTTGAAGCGCAGTCTTCCTCACAAAATGCTGCAACTGAATTATCGGAAATTCTAACCGCTATAGGGGGTTTCGCGCAGCAGCGAGTTTCGGTTCGGCTTTCGGCGGATCATAATATGTTTGCCACGCTGGCCAAATTTCGCGCCATGCGGATTTTGTGGGAGCGGCTTTTGCCTGGTGCGGTTTTAAATTTGCATGGTGTTGCAGCGGGAGCCACGGGTGATGATCATGAGCATTATATGCTGCGTTGTGTGGCGGCGTGTTTTGGTGCGGGACTTGGCGGCGCGGATTCGATTTCGCTTTTGCCGTTTAACAGTGAGGGCATTTTTGAGCGGCGCATGGTGCTCAATATACAAAATATATTATTGCGCGAATCCCATTTGGGCCAAGTGGCAGATGCCGCTGCGGGTGCTGGCTATGTGGAGCATTTAACGCGGGAGCTTTGTGATGCGGCATGGGAGCATTATCAAGCATGAGTTGGAAAACGCCTGAAGGCATCGACATTGAAAGCGTCTATGCGGCGCGTGAGGTTCCAGATGCTTTGGCTGGTGTGGCGCCTTATCGACGTGGGCCCTACACCACTATGTATACGTCTCAACCTTGGACCATCCGGCAATATGCTGGATTTTCAACAGCCGAAGAGTCCAATGCATTTTACCGGCGCAATTTAGCGGCAGGGCAAAAGGGCCTTTCGATTGCCTTCGATCTTGCCACACATCGCGGCTATGATTCCGATCATCCGCGCGTTTCGGGTGATGTGGGCATGGCGGGTGTGGCAGTTGATTCCATATTGGATATGCGCCAGCTCTTTGACGGCATTCCGCTCGATGCGATGAGTGTTTCGATGACCATGAATGGTGCCGTATTGCCGATCATGGCTTTGTATATTGTGGCGGC
>JANYGE010000015.1 GCA_025362535.1 Hyphomicrobiales bacterium | reverse complement strand
GAAGAACCCAATTCCAATCTCTGCTTTAAATCCGAGATTTGCTTATCATTAAGACTACTTGGATTGACGCCTGGTGGCAAAAGCTGTCCTGCTGAGAGTAATGGTTGCTCAGCCAACATCATAGCTGCCTTTTCACGATCTTGTTTTAGGACTGAACGGCTTAGAATTTCATAAAGCGTTTTTTGAACTTTGAGTTTATCCTCAGCGTTCGCAGTTTCCATCAATGCCTGTAATTTCTCAATTGCCTCCGCCGTGTGGTGCTGTTTCAGCGGATTGGTGGGACTAATAACAAAACCATTGTCCAGTTGCTTGATGAGCTTGATCTGGTCGTTGATTTTTTTTTCCGTCTGCAAAGCAGAAACAATGGCTTGCTGATCTGTAAATGCTTTTGCCGCCGCAAGTTCTGCCGCAGCCCGTAAGCCCTCTGCATGTGCAGACAGTGTGAGCGAATTAAAGGCCACAAACAGGGTCGTTGTAAATGTCCGAAGCCAAGTGTTGAATTTTTTTGTTTTGGGTTGGCCTCTTGAAAGATGCACCATGATCTTAGTTCACCTTCTTTACAGGTGTTGTTTCCGCTTCACCCATTTTTGCAAAGCAAAAGCCAGCATCGACTGCTTGGCCGGTGAAATCTCTATTGGTTGATTGCCCTAAAACAAAACCATGCTGCACTAATTTGCAAACTTTGCGGTTCACTATTTTTGGAACACAGTTTGAAACAACTGTTATTGGGTGTGCACTGCTCTTCACAAAAATATCTAAAGCCAAGCTTCTGACATCGCCCGCAAACAATCTCGGGGCTTGACTGATAAATTGGTTATTAAAAAGTGTTGTTGCCGCGACACCATGAGTTTGAACCGCTGTCGGATTTTCAATTAACTCATTACGAACGACGGTCATGGTTGAAACGGGTTGATAAGGATCTTTTTTGAAATTTCTATTTTTACTTTCTGCGGATTCTTCCAATTTGTCGGTGTATGCTTCAATCCCCGATGCTCCATTTTTCCGAACAAAATTGGCTTCAATTTGAATATCCCAACTGTTACGCACCTTTATTCCAACCCTATGATTGTTTTCTACATCATTGTTTGAAACCAACGCACATGGACTTTCAAAAGCTGCAAAGCCATCGCCTTTGTTGTTCATCAGACTGTTGGCATAAATGATTGTGCCCACACTTTCACGATCAAGCATGACGCCAGTTCCGGCATTGTCGAACGACAGGTTGCCGATGATGAAACTGTCATCAACTTCACGCGAAATAATGATGCCGTGTTTTTTATGCGTGCCGTAAGCGCTGTTATACGCCATCAACAAATTTCGCGAACGGTCATGAGGGTCAAGACCATAGACAACACCATCGCGATATTCATTGCCAACAAGGCGCGCATTTTGGGCTTCAAATGCATAGAATCCATAATATAGGTTTTCGAACGAATTATCGACGATCAGTCCCGTGGGCGCTGCAGGGTGCACCGCGTCAAAAATTTCATCTGCCGGACCTGATGATAGAGAGAAGCCATAGGCACTGCCGGCAGAATATCCCAACGCTTCAAATTTTGAATTTGCCGCAAATGTTTGGCTGGCGCTCCAGCTCAAAATAAATGGTCGGAACTTAATGCCAGGATTGCCGACTGGTATTGTGGCTGGCTTACCTGTTGTCTCATCGAAACCTACGACCTCAATGTCAGAAAAATAGATTTTTCCGGCATTGATGATGAAGGCACCCTTCTGTTGGCTCAGGCGCAATTGCTTAAATTCTTCGCCGCTTAAAACCAAAGTTGCATCAGGACCAACCACGAGTGGGGCCTTCAAAATTATATTCCCGTCTTCTTCAGAAATCAGTTCAGGGTTGAAGTGGCCAATCTTTTGCAAGAGTTGGCCCAAAGATAAAACACCACTGCGCACAAACATAAATCTTGGTGTGATGCTGCCCGTGGAATTATAAATATGCTCTCTCACACCAAGGTTGGTTACATCTTCATAATGCTCAGATGCAAAACGTGTGAGTCGGTCTATGCGGCTTTCACCGCCAATTGTTGCATTTGCTTGTCCATCAAGGGGCATGGGTAAAACCGAATAGACATCACTTGTTGTTGGATAATAATCCGGCATATGAGGTCGCTTTGCTGCTTCAAGCAAAAAGCTGTCATTGGTGCTTTTGATTGAAACAAAATTATTTGAAATATCCGAAGTTCCATCTGTTTGAACTATAGCTGGCGTTGCTTCATTTGATAAATCTGTAGCTTGGCTTGATGACGCATTTAACCACTTTGCTGTGTCAAGTTTGTTTGCCCTCACCAAAGCTAAACGGCGAAACGCTGAAACGCGCGTGGCATAATCTGGAATTTGTTTCAGCTGCGCTGTCTGCTCTTGAAAGCTCATATTTATACTTTGCGTTACCGCAAAGTTTGCCTGTCTTTCATTATATTCAGATAGAAGATGTGTTTGCGTGGTCAGCGCATTTAAGTCATCCTTATCTTCGTTTTTTTGACCTAAAGATGCAGCAACAAGGATCGCGTCTATGGTGCGCGGTCCGTTAGTTTTTTGCAAAATTTTGTTCTCAATTATTGCTTTCGAAAAAATTGCACCATCTTCAATTTCAGGGTCAAAACTATTACTCGCCGTGACACCACGAGCCAAAGCAAGCTTTAACACATTGGGTGCTGGGCTTTTTTCAAACTCAATTAGGCCAGTATGCTTTGTCGTTTTAGTCCATAATAATTGACCAGAGCGCACCCATACGCCGAGATCTACTTTTGGATCAATATTTAGATCTTGTGGCACTTCAGCGGGCAACCCTTGAAACAATTGTGCCAGAAGTTTTAAATCTGGTTGAGTATCCCTGATCTCCAAGGGTTGAACGGTTTGAGACTGCCCCAGAATATTCAGTGCTGCGTTTAATTGAGCGAGGGATAATATCCGCTCCTGATCAAGTGTGTCTACACCAAGAATCTTTTGATCAAAGTATTGGCGCAAGAGTGCAGTTTGTCCGGCACGGGCCAGAGCGACTGCAAGTTCCGACTGCTCTTGATTTGTAAGTATGGCATTTGTGCTTTTTATTTTCTCTTCAAGTGCCGCGGCAATATTGCCAACAATAGTAGCATGATCGCGATCCGAAAAATGAGTGATCACAGCAATGTAGCTTTGAGCATTCACTTCATCTGTGGGTAAGTCTGAGAGAAGTTCTAGCGCTTTAAGGCCTTTGCCTTGCTTAAGGTAATCCAAGATAACTG
This sequence comes from Hyphomicrobiales bacterium, assembly GCA_025362535.1. Classification (GTDB taxonomy): domain Bacteria; phylum Pseudomonadota; class Alphaproteobacteria; order Rhizobiales; family Aestuariivirgaceae; genus Aestuariivirga. Next base: position 2,074 of record JANYGE010000015.1, on the reverse strand, counting down.
TGTGAACTGATGCGCTATGGTCTGTGCCAATGCTTCCCGCCAGCAAAACAAGACTGAGATTTGTGTCGATGGCAGCGGCGTGGCTTTGCAATTGCGCAATCAATGTTTCATCGGAAATTGGCGCCTTTAGATTTTCAATTCTCTTTTTCCAGACAGCAGCGATTGGATCAACAGCGGTGGTTGGTTCCGACCAATTTTCAGCGACAGTTTCGATAATTTTTTGTTGCTGGTCCCGTGTATTGCTTTGCACCAACAGAGTGAGCAAACCAAAACGCCGCTGATCAGTAATTTTTGTAATGGTTGAGGCTAGGTTGATTTCAATTTCAGCCTTTGCATTTTCGTCTTCGATTAATTTAACCAACTCAACCGAATCTCTGAAGCGATCAAATGAAATCGTGTTTTTACCAAGCCCAGCATAAAGATTTCCAAGATCCAACTGCGCTTTGGCTGCTGAGGCCGGATTTGAAATGCCGCTTAAAAAAACCGCACTCGTTACTTCGAAATTTTCCATTTCAGGCTGATTGAGCTTAGACCAGTCTCCTGTGTTTATGGCGCGGAGGCCCTCAAGCGCGATCATCTCAGACGTAATGCCCTTCCGATTCAGCTCACTCTCAGATATTGAAATTGCATCATAGATTTTATTGTTAACTGCTGTACCAAGAGTTTCCATGGCAGCCTTATATTGTTTGATTTGAACTGCCAGTTCAAACACGCGCCGTAAACGCCTCAGTTTATCCGGTGTTGAATCTAAGCTTTTTAGCAATTCAACCTCTGCTGATATATCGGATGTAAGCTTTGGAAATTGCTCTTTTGATAAATCAAAGATACGTCCTGGCAAGGCTAGCGCCGCCACTGTGCCCTGCGCAGCAGCTAAATTTATATTGCTCAATCCAACCACAAACAGAAGGCTGAATGCCACTAGAGATGTTGTGAACGTTGCGGTCAGGGTTTTACGACTTATGATTTTCTTCATTTGGAGCGTCCTGGCCCGATGAGGAGCAGAGTTAAGTTCTCAACAGAAAACGGCAAAGCCAATTCTGAGAACATTGATTTTTGTTTGTGAAACTCAACATTGACGGTTTTGCCCACGCTTTTTGCATTCGTGTCATCGGGCAAATTTAGACGCACTTGGATCAACGGATTTCCCGCTTCATCATGGAATTGCTGATAAGCTGTGATATTTGAAGATTGAATGATTTGCGGCAGAAACATATGTGCATTTGACGCGCCGCCGAAGTCAATTTCAGCTTTGTAGCCACTCGTAATTTTTACGACATCAGCATAACTCACATACGCATTTACAAAATAGGTATCATTGACATTCGTAATTTTAAAAATCTTATCACCTTTGCGAACGTGATTGCCTGGGCCAACTCCAGTGCCAACCAATGTTCCGGATTTTCCAGATTCTAAATAAATCGAACGGCCAGATTCCGTTCTAACTGCTGCAAAAATCTCACCGACTTGGATATAATCGCCCTTGGCAATATACTCTACTTTACCACTAACATTGCTCTCCAGCGTTACGCCACTAGAGTCAACAAATGCGGCTGGTGCAGAAATGACAGCAGTTTTCTGGTACTGCAAAGCAGCAATTGTACCAATCAATGACAGGCTTAATACGGCGAGTGCCATGAAATGCAAGATAGTTTGCGTTCGAAATGGTTTGGTTTCAATTTCGTGAGTTCCGGCGAGCACTTTTGCAACATCGACGGACTTGGTTTCATCAACGCCAAACAATGTTTTCAAAGCTAGGTTTTGTGCAGGCGTAAATCGTGCAGCCACATAGCTGCCCTTGTCATTTTGCTTCACTTCACCTTGCGTCAGAATTTCTAACGCAACACCATCTGCATTTGCGCAAAAAACAACTGACACATCACGACCGGGCTCACTGACAGGCCTTGAAAAATAGATGCCTTCCTTGGTGAAGTCTTTCACAACAAGGTTTTGGCCTTCAACTTGCGCAGTAAAAATAGGATGCATCACACACTGACAGTTTAAAAATTTATATGTTGCTGTGCTGTCATGCTTAAGCAACGCGGAGGGTTTGATCTTGAGTTTTTTCCGTTTCTGC
>JANYGE010000450.1 GCA_025362535.1 Hyphomicrobiales bacterium | reverse complement strand
GCAGCAGGATCTGGATGGTTTTGCGGCTGAATTGCATGATCGCTTTGGGCGCAGGCCGGAAGAGGTGGATCATTTGCTGGAAATTGTGTCGATTAAGCTGTTGTGCCGCAAAGCCAATGTGTCCAATGTGGATGCAGGCCCCAAAGGAGCCACGATTGGATTTAGAGGCGGCGTGTTTGCTAACCCTACAGCGCTGGTGAATTGGATTGCCGGGCAAGGCACGCTGGCCAAGCTGCGGCCCGCCGATATGAAGCTGGTATTAACGCGCGAATGGACAACAGCTGCGGCACGGCTGAAAGGGACACGGCAATTGATGCAGAATTTGGTGAAACTGGCGGGGTAAATGCCCTAAAGTTTCTTGGCTTTTCTGTTGCCTAAATACCGCAGCGAAAATTTTTCTTTTCTTTGGTCTTTATCTGGCCTTAAAAGCACCATTCCTGCCGCAATTACAGTGTTTCTCACTTTAATGCTGCGGCTTTTGACGAGTCGGGGTAGGGCTGGTATTGTGGCTTTACTGCTCTCGGGCAGCGTTAACGGCGGTTGGGTTTATTGAGGCGATATAATGAATTTTAACAAATGTTTGCGGCAGTTTACGGTTTTGGTGTGCGGATTGTCGATCAGTGCAGCAGTGATTGGCACGGCTGTGGCTGAAATGGCCGATACGTCATCGCAAGATTTTCGCATTGTGCCCGCCTTTGGTGGGCCCACACAAACTGATAATGGCCCCGCCACAACCCAAACCGAAGTGGTTGTGGATCAGGGCCAGGCACCTATGTTGCAGGCAGATTCCGATGCTTTGATGAAAGCTGCTGAACAGCGCTATGCTGATATCGCCAGCCGTGGCGGTTTTCCGAAAGTTCCAAGAGGCAGCTTCAAAAAAGGCTCGAAGGGAGCCGGTGTCGCCGCTCTGAATCAGCGCCTGTTCTTGGAAGGTTATTTGCGAGTTGAAGGCACCCAAGGCCAATATGCTGCGCTCTTTACATCAGCTACCGAAGATTCAGTGAGCCGCTTCCAGAGGAATATGGGCATTGCGGTGACTGGCCGTGTGGATGAAGTGACGCAATATTATTTGAACATTTCTGCTGAGGATCGTCTTGCCACCATTCGCGCCAATATTCCGCGCCTTGAAATTTACGAGAAGAATCTGGGTGACCGCTATCTGGTGGTGAATATTCCCGCCCAGCAGATTGAAACCGTAAGCAATGGCAAGGTCTACTCGCGCCATAATGCCATTGTGGGCAGGCCAGAGCGTCCGTCACCTGTGGTGATAACCTCGCTTGAAACGGTGAAGTTCAATCCTTATTGGAATGCCCCAGTTTCAATTGTCGAAAGAGATATTATCCCAAAACTCAGTTCGGGAACCCAAATTCTGCATGATATGAATATCAAGGTGTTCCAGGGTGTTGGCGGGCCGGAGATCGATCCTCGCTCAGTTAATTGGAGGACTGCCGTTCCGGACAAATATGCCTTCAGGCAGGAGCCTGGCCCCGAAAACGCAATGGCCACGGCCAAGGTGGAATTTATCAGCCCCTTCGGTATTTATTTGCATGATACCCCGGAGCGCCAACTCTTCAAGACCAGCAACCGTTTTTACAGTTCGGGCTGTATTCGTGTGGAGCAAATGCCGCTGCTGGTGCAGTGGATTTTGAACGGCCAAGATAATTTTGGTGAAAGCAAAATCGCCACGATGGCAGAAACATTGGAACGCCTTGATGAGTTGATCATGGATCCACCAGAACTGCGCGTGGCTTATCTGACAGCTTGGCCCGCCAGCAAAGGCACAGTGGCTTTCCGCAATGACGTTTATAAGATGGACGGCAGTGGTTTTACCGTTGGCCAGCCTATGCCAGTTGGTGAAACCAGCCCTGATGGATTGCGTTATGTTTTAAAGCCATTGCCACGCCAAATTCCGGTGGATGCAGCAGAAGCCGAAGGCTTTGGCCTGTTCCATTTTGGCAGCAGCAAGAAAAGTGGTTCCGGCCAAAAAGGCCTCTTCGGACAACCTTTGTTTACGACTAATTCTGGCCAAAACACCGATAAGCAGGCCTCATTGTTTTCGTCTGACTCAGCTCCGGTGAAGAAAACAAGTGCTTCAGCGAGTGGTAAAAAATTTAGTGGACTGTTTGATTGGGGTGCTTACCGGAAAGGCCAAGAGACAGCTGACACCACTGGGGCTAAAAAAATCAAAAAGCTGGTTCCTAAAACTAAACCCGCCACAAAAGACGATGTGAAAGTTGCCTCAAAGAAGGTGAAGAAGCCAGCCGATGAATTCAAAGGCGTAATTCCTCCTGAACCAGGACTTGACCTTCCGGCAAAGCCAGTGGCTGTGAAAGATACTGCACCGGAAAAACCTGTGGCTTGCAAGGCCGCAACTGATGGCAAATTGCCGTCAGGATGTAAGGCAATACTTGAAGCTGAGAAATCTGTAGCAAAGCCGAAAGCCTAACGCGAGGGCTCGGCCCTTGCGTCAATCTTTGTCTGGACCCAATTGTGCGAAGCTGTATAGAACAGGTTTGATCAGTTGAGGAAAGACAAAATCATGGCCAAGAAATCTGTAAAGAAACCAACAAAAAAACCTGCAAAGAAAATTGCAAAACCGACTGCACTTTATCCCGGTTTCTTCAAAGATACGCTTGGCAAAGCAGACCCTAAGATCGCCAAGGCCATTGCCAATGAGCTGAAGCGCCAACAAAATGAAATTGAGCTGATTGCTTCAGAAAACATCGTCTCGCGCGCTGTATTGGAAGCGCAGGGCTCGATCATGACAAATAAATATGCCGAAGGTTATCCGGCGCGCCGTTACTATGGCGGTTGCCAATATGTTGATATTTCCGAAAACCTCGCAATTGAGCGCGCCAAGCAACTCTTTGGTGCCACCTTCGCAAACGTGCAGCCGCATTCTGGTGCGCAAGCCAACCAAGCCGTGTTTTTCGCATTGTTGCAGCCAGGCGATACGTTCATGGGGCTCGACCTTGCGTGTGGCGGTCATCTCACCCATGGCTCGCCCGTCAACCAATCTGGAAAATGGTTTAAGGTTGTCTCTTACAAAGTGCGCGAAGATAATCAGCAGATTGATTATGATGCGGTGGCCGCCCAAGCATTGCTGGAAAAACCGAAACTGATCATCGCAGGCGGTTCAGCCTATCCGCGCACCATTGATTTCAAACGCTTCCGTGAAATTGCCGATTCCGTTGGGGCTTATTTGATGGTCGACATGGCGCATTTTGCAGGCCTCGTGGCTGGTGGGGTGCATCCTAATCCTTTGGAGCATGCCCATGTTGTTACCACCACAACGCATAAAACATTGCGCGGTCCGCGTGGAGGATTGATTCTTACGCGCGATGAAGCGTTGGGCAAGAAAATCAATTCCTCGGTATTCCCTGGCCTCCAGGGTGGACCACTGGAGCATGTGATTGCTTCCAAGGCTGTGGCCTTTGGTGAAGCGTTGAAACCAGCCTTCAAAAAATACGCCAAACAGGTTGTTGCCAATGCCAAGGTTTTGGCAGAAGCGATGATTGCAGGTGGCTGTGATATTGTCTCGGGCGGCACCGACACGCATTTGATGCTGGTTGATCTGCGCAAGAAAGGCGTATCCGGCAAAGCGGCGGAAGCCGCATTGGGCCGCGCCTATATCACTTGCAATAAGAATGGCATTCCGTTTGATCCAGCCCCCTTCACCATTACATCCGGCATCCGCTTGGGTTCACCAGCGGGCACTACGCGTGGTTTTAAAGAAGCTGAATTTCGTGAAATCGGCAACCTTATCAATGAGGTATTGGATGGTCTTGCGAAAAACGGTGAAGCGGGCAATGCTAAAGTCGAATCAGCCGTGAAGCGCAAAGTTCTGGCTCTCACCGCGAGGTTCCCAATTTACTCGTAAAGGAAGTGGTCTGAATGCGCTGTCCGTTTTGTTCAAATGCTGACACGCAAGTTAAAGACTCGCGGGCCACAGAAGACGGCACAGCGATAAGGCGCAGGCGTGCCTGCCCAGATTGCGCAGGCCGCTTCACGACTTTTGAACGTGTCCAGTTGCGCGAGCTGAGCGTGCTGAAACGCTCGGGCCGCCGCACGGTTTTTGACCGCGATAAATTGGCCCGCTCCGTGCAAGTGGCTTTGCGCAAACGCCCGGTGGATGCGGAGCGCATTGAACGCATGGTGTCTGGCATCGTGCGCCAGCTCGAAAGCCTTGGTGAAGCCGAAATAAAATCCGAAGCCATTGGCCAGTTGGTGATGGAAGGTTTGAAGAATTTGGATGACGTGGCTTATGTGCGCTTTGCTTCGGTCTATCGCAATTTCCGCGAAGCCAAGGATTTTGAAGATCTGCTGGGTGAGCTTTCAAATGAAGAGGGCGAGCCAGAATAACTGGCCCGCCCCTTCAGTAATCAAATTTTATTGTGGTTCGTCTGGTTGCGGATCTTCTGACGGAGTATCTTCTGCTGGGGCTTCGTCTTGTGGCTCCTCAGGCACGACTTCGTCTTGCTGGGGCTCGTCTGCTTGTGGGTCGTCCGCCTGTGGTTCATCGGGAGTCGTGTCTTCAATTGTTGGTTCTGGAGGCGGGCAAGCATCGGTGCCATCACCATCGGGTGGGCAATCAGTGGCTGAATCATCGGTTGGTTGATCTGATGGCGCATCTGCTGCAGGTTCATCGGTAGATTGTTCTGCCGTGGTGTCTTCCGCAGGCGCTTCATCAGCGCTCGTATCATCAGGAATATCTTCAGCA
>JANYGE010000293.1 GCA_025362535.1 Hyphomicrobiales bacterium | reverse complement strand
CGTGGGCTTTCGGTTGATCTTATGGGCCGCACAACAGCGATTTATGTTACAGCTTTTGCGCAATATCTACTGAGCACTGGTCGGGCCGTGCAAGGCTCAAAAATCTATGTTGGTTTGGACTTTAGAGATTCAAGCCCCTCTATAGCGCAGACTGCAATGCAGGCGCTCCATCAAGCGGGCCTCACGCCGGTGAATTGCGGCACAGTGCCAACACCAGCTCTTGCTTATCATGCAATGAAAAATGCTAGCGCATCATTAATGGTGACAGGTTCGCATATTCCAGCCGACCGCAATGGCATTAAATTTTATCGGCCCGATGGAGAAATCGATAAAGCTGACGAGAATGATATTGTAACACGCGCTGCAGAAATATCAGCGGCAACGTCAGCTACAGAAACATCTATACTTGTCTTTGAAAATCGAATGAACGCAGTTGTGGACCAATTCTATATTCGCAATCAATCAATCCTTGCCCCAGGTGCCCTTGCTGGGCTTCGCGTTGGGGTCTATCAACACAGCACAGTGGCGCGAGATATTTTATTGAAAGTGCTCAGTTTCTATGGTGCAAAAACCACGGCCCTCGGCCGCTCTGAGAGTTTCATTCCAGTCGACACGGAAGCTGTTTCCGAACAAACTTTGGCTTTGCTGAAAATCTGGGCCGCCTCAAAAGATTATGATGTTTTTGTCTCTGCTGATGGTGATGGCGATCGGCCTTTGGTGGCAGATGAAAATGGAAAACCCGTACGGGGCGACATTGTTGGATTGCTCACAGCGGAATTTCTCAAGGCCCAAACGATCGTTACACCCGTCACGTCAAATTCGAGCATTGAAAAAGAAGTTAGTGCAAAAGTCATTCGCACCCGCGTAGGCTCACCTTATGTGATAGCAGGCATGAATGAAGCGAGTGCTGAAAACCCAAAAGGTATCATGGGCTTTGAAGCCAATGGCGGCGTTCTCACTGCGTCCAATTTTGTGCTGGCCAGCGGTGAACTTTCGCCGTTGCCCACGCGTGATTGCTTCTTGCCGATTTTGGCCGTGCTGAATTTTAGCAAAGCCAACGTCAAGCCGCTCTCCCAAAGCTTGGCGCAACGAAACTTTTCTGCCGCTGACGGTGACAGGTTAGAAAATTTTCCACTTGAGGATTCGGCAGCACTAATGATGTATTTGAAAGCATCACCCGAAAATCTTTCCGCTTATTTGAAAGATATTGGAACAGTCTCATCTGTAAGCAACATAGATGGCTTAAGGATAACTCTGACGGATGGAAGCATCATTCACTATCGCCCATCTGGAAATGCCCCTGAGCTTCGCTGCTATACCGAAGCAAAGTCAGAGGCTGCAGCACGCGACCTACTTAAACGCGGGTTAGCGGCAGCGGCGAGTTTTCGAAACCGCTGAACCGCATAAGTGACTTGGAGTTACTGCACTCCACCAGTTCAAACGAACAAAAATTCACTGCTCTGAAGTTGGGCGATATGAACACCTTGCAAGGTCAATGAATCACTCCCGAACGTTAAAACAGTATCTCCACCAACTTCAGTGGCATGTGAAAGAAGGCTTGCCCAATTCGTTACCCCAGCAACACTCAGCTTTACAAAGTCCGCGGTGGTGAAATCGGTCACCACATCTTTGCCACCGCCTGTCTTAAACGCAAAACTGTCGGCACCCAAACCACCCGTCAATCGGTCATTGCCTGCGCCGCCATCTAATATGTTATTGGCATCATTGCCGATGAGAATATTATTTAGGCTATTGCCTGTAGCCGAAATATTTTCAACTCCGGTGAGAGTCAGATTCTCGATATTACTACCTAGGGAATAACTCACATTCGCAAAAACCTTATCCACACCGCCCTTGCCTGCATTCAGGTATTCAAGAATGCTATCGCCTAAATTATCAACATAATATGTGTCGTTGCCATCGCCACCTGTCATAGAGTCAGCACCAGCCAGGCCATTCAAAATATCATTGCCACCATTGCCCCGCAGGGCGTTACTCAACTCATTGCCAATGAGTGTGTTATCTAAATCATTACCAGTTCCATTTGCTGCCGAGCCTTGCAAGGTCAGATTTTCAACATTGGCAGTCAGAACGTAGCTGCGCGAAGCGATAACACCGTCAATGCCTGCATTCGCTGCTTCAGTCACAAGGTCTGACGAGCTTTCAACCACATAAGTATCATTCCCCTTACCGCCAGACATAGTGTCGCCACCAGCTCCACCATCAATAATGTTGGCACCATCATTTCCAGTGATCACATTGGCAAGGCTATTACCTATTCCATTTATATCTGAAGTTCCAAGCAGAGTGAGATTTTCAATGTTATCGCCAAGTACATAAGAGATCAGAGATCGAATACTATCAATTCCCCCATTTTTTCCTTCTGTGATGGTGTCACCAATATTATCGACAGAATAAGTATCGTTGCCTGCGCCTCCAATCATTTGGTCGGCACCCTGCCCTCCATCGATCACATTATTTCCAGAATTTCCAATCAAACTATTGTCAGAGCTATTGCCTGTTGCATTCGCATTGGCTGTTCCCGTCAGGGTAAGGTTTTCAACATTGTTGGAGAGAGCATAGGATACCGTCGCATAAACACTGTCCAGGCCTTGCGACCCATATTCCGTAATAACGTCGCCTAAATTATCAACGTAATAGCTATCATCGCCCGTGCCACCTGCCATACCATCGGCACCGCCTCCGCCATCAAGCCTGTCATCACCGCCGCCACCTATCAGCGTATTGGTAGCATTATTGCCAGTGATGCTATTCGCCAAATCGTTCCCAGTTCCGTTTATGGCACCAGTTTTCAGAATAAGATTTTCAACATTTTCATCAAGCAAATAGGATGCGGTATAGCTGTTGACCGTATCGATGCCGCCGCCCACCATTTCAACAATGGTGTCTCCACCATTCACAACATAAGTGTCGTTGCCAGCACCACCGATCAGAACATCATTGCCCGTTCCTCCGCCCAACGCATCCTTACCAGTTGATCCGAATATGCTTTCGCTTGCTACAGTTCCACTGTTGTTTATTCCATAAAGCCCCGTTTTGTTGATGTAACTTGTAAGCTGCGCTAGCGAGAACTGGGTTCCGCCAAAGTTAAAAAACTCAACATTTTTTACAACATCCACAATGCCAGAGCCCGTTGGCCCCAGAATAACCCAATCCCCAGAAGCATTTTTATAGATTTTCAAACTTTCAATTGAAGAGGAAAAAACAGCTGTATCAACCCCTGCTCCACCGTCAATGAAGTTGAGCCCACTACCAGAGGTGATTGTGTCATTACCACTACTGCCAGTGATAATATCATTTCCATCTGTGCCATTTAAAGTGGTCTGTGTTGTCGAAGATATATTCGTCGCCGACCCGTCACCAATATTATGATAGGAGTCATGTAGCGTATTCAAAATCAGATTTGAAAATGCGAAAGAGGAATATACCTTACCCGGTGTAATACCAACGCCATAACCAGTTGTTGGCGAACTGTCGTCAGACATTATGTTGCCAAATATGGTGTTCGCATATGACGACCACAGTTTAAATGTGCCTTGCACTCCAGCTGTATCGTCATATTGATCTATCCCAACACCGCTATAATAACCTGGATTTGTCGTCGAGTTATTTTCGATCAGATTGCCAGCTGTCACCACATTATTGGAGCCAGTAATATGAACACCATTCTTGCCATTGTCAGTGATAGTCGATGTGGTGATGTTCACGTAGCTCGAGAGCTTAACCTCGATTCCATTTTCAGCATTGTTATGAAAATTACAGTTGGCAACATCGACATCATGTATCCAAACGCGGTCGTCACTTCCTTTGTTTATAGACAACCCGTTTTGTGCATTGTCATAGGCCTCGCAGTTTTGAATCAATACATCATGGCTTGATGTACAGATCGTAAAGCCATTGCGGTCATTTCCATAGGACAGACAGTTTTTGATGATGACGTTAGAGCAATAATCAATGGTAAAACCATCGCCATTTCCTGTGGCAACACAATTTGAAAATGTGAGGTTGGTGGTTTGCTCATGCGGATCAAATCCATAACGTGAACAGTTTTGAATTGTTACGCCAGTAAGCGTGATGTCTGAACATTGTTGTGTTGATCCAGGTGAGACACCACAGAAAAAGCCATCAACTTCACCAACATTGTTGGCACGATTTCCATCCAGAGTAATGTTTGAAATTTCAACATTGGTAGTAACTTCCCCACTCACTGTCCGAATAAGCCCAGTCACTTTCTCATCATAGTGATCGGCCAACTTAACAACTGTGCCACCTCCAGCATCGCCCGTGATGCTGACATTTGATCCGACATTCAAACAGCCATGAGCGGCAATACCATCACCTGAAACAATGTAGATTCCCGAGCCCAAAACAACTGTGCCCCCACCCGCGAATTTCGCTGCATCTAGCGCTCGCTGTATGGCAGCTGTGTCATCTGTATGACCATCACCAACCGCACCAAAATCAGAAACATTAAATGAAACCATGCCAGCACCCCTTTTTGTCTGCTCCGACAAGATCACGGCTGCTGTAAAACAGAAGTTAATCGTTGGTTATTTGTGAAATTGTCGTAAACGCAAAGTTTTTTTGGGCGTTGTAATTTAATTAAAATCCATGCAATCGCACTAACTTCGAATGCAGCGAAAAAATGACCAAGAAAAAATTATATAAACTTTGACCATTTCACTAAACCGACTCTTCTCTTTTTTTATGTAACTCACTGCGTAACGACAGGTGACGTAACATGAGTAAAAAGAAAATAATTAGAACCGCCTTGATTGCACTAAGCCTTGTATCTACTGCAGGCTCGGCTTCTGCAAACATGAATTTACCTGTCACGATTGGAACACAAAAACTTTTGAATTGGGCGACCACTTCATTTAAAGTTTCTGAAGAGACAATGAATTTAGCTGCATTGCGTGTCGCTTATAATAGTAATGTGAATTTAACCACAAAGCTGTTTCATCTATTCTTTGTGAACCCGCATACCGATAAAAAGCAAGTGCAGGTGAAAACGACAACGAGCTTCAGCAATCTGGCTTGTCAGGACATTTTAGCGCCAGCCGCGTCACTGGAAACAAAATCAAAATACGATCAAAATGATGCGTCGCGTTCCGAAATATCGGACGACTCGTCAGAAAAGCGCAATGAAGTTTTGAAGCCTATTCGCAAATCGATTTCCACTCTCGCAACATTGGGGGTAAACGAAACTGATAGCCACAACGTTCAAGTGATAAATGCGAAGTGCTTGCAGCGAAATCTTGTTCATTGGGCCGAAGCTGGTTCTTTGACCAAGATGGAAACGACTGATGCGTTTTTGGCGCGTGATCGTTTGATGAGTGAAATTGTTTTGACCTACATTGCATCACAGAAGTTTCAAAAAATGGATGCTGTAGATGAAAGGAAGGTCTCTGCTTGGCTCTCATCAATTGCCTCCTCAACCATGGAATTCTACCAGTTTCGGGCGGGCGGAAAATCGAAAGTAAACAATCATCGCTATTGGGCAGGCTTATCAGTTGGTTCTATTGGTTATGCCATTGCGTCGGACGAATTCAAGCAATGGGGTGAGCGCAGCTATCAGGTTGGTGTCTGCCAAGTTGATGAAAACGGCTATTTGCCTCTGGAGCTCGGTCGTGGTGAACTCGCACTCGATTATCATGTTTATGCCTTGCGCCCGCTGCAAGCTTTTGCACAATTGGCAACGCAGTATGGTGATCATGTAGACGGGAAATGCGGTGACGGCTTAAAGCGGTTGCGCAAACAGACTTTGGCTGCAATTGATGATCCAAGCTTAATCAGCGAACTCACAGGCATCCAGCAGGGCGTGCATGCGAAGGAACGAAGCTATACGAAGCCATTGCAGCTAGCCTCTTTGGATTTAAAGTAAACCCAAAATGGACGTCAGAGTGCTTTGACACTTTCACGTCGTCCACTCCCCGCAACTTGAGAGATTACTCAGCTGCGGGCATATGCGTCGTCATAGCGGATAATATCATCTTCGCCGAGATAGTCGCCAAACTGTACTTCAATGATTTCCACAATGCCATTGTGTAGATTCTCAAGTCGGTGTTTTGCTCCCAAGGGAATATCAACCGATTGTCCACGCGTTAGCTCTTTCACCTCTAGCCCAACAGTTACGGTGGCAATACCATTTACCACAGTCCAATGTTCGCTACGGAATTTATGACTTTGTAGTGAAAGTCTACCACCTTCGGTTACTGAAATGCGTTTCACTTTAAATCCCGGTTGCTCATCCAAAACATGAAATGAACCCCAAGGTCTAGTTTCACTATACATCGACAAACTCCACGTCTTCTCTGAAATAACAACACCCAATTTTAGAAATCTAGAGCAACGTGTTTCTCAACGCAACTATATCCTTGCTTAAATATGCACGCGATTACGAGTCACCTCATTTCATTATCCGCGTTGGCAACAGAATACATAGATATTACTATCCTTCCTGCAAATCCCAGTGCCCCAGCCAACTCAATCGAAGCAACTGATATTGCTTAAAACCCTTGTATTACTGAATAGTCCCTTGTCAATTTCATAATTTGCGTTGAGCGATTGCTGTAGATCATGCAACATGATGGGTGGATAATCAACGAGGACGAAACGTGTCAATTCCTAAACTTATGGCAGCAGTTCAGCTTGTTGGGCATGGCGGTTACGACAAGCTTATTTATTCTGAAACTGTGGGAGTGCCGATACCGGGTCCGGGCGAAGTTCTTATAAAAGTGTTGGCGGCAGGCATTAACAATACGGACATCAACACACGTATTGGCTGGTATTCATCCAAGGCAACAGTAGGCACAGATGAAACCACAAAGGCGGAGCTGTCGCCTGCAGACGGCGATTGGACAGGAGCCGGACTCACTTTCCCACGGATTCAGGGTGCTGATGTTTGCGGAAAAATTGTTGGCGTGGGATCAGGAATTGCCGAAAGCCGCCTCGGTCAGAGAGTTATCATTCAAAGTTGCCTACGGTCATTGCGTCGTGGAGAGTTCACTCCTTGGCTCGGCTCTGAGCGTGACGGGGGTTTTTCCCAGTATGTTTCTGCTCCATCGGCCGATACCTATCACATCCAATCTGGCATGGCTGATGCGGAACTTGCAGCCGTGCCCTGTTCCTTTGCTACGGCTGAAAATCTCATTAGCCGTACAGGGCTTGCGCCTGACGAGAGCGTTCTTATCACCGGTGCATCAGGAAATGTTGGGATCGCTGCCATTCAACTGGCAAGGCGACGCGGGGCTTACGTCACTGGCATTGCGGCGCGCAGTAAGTTTGCTGAATTGCAATCAGCGGGCGCTCATAGATGCGTCGAAAGAGGTGTCGCACTGGCAGAGGCATTGGAAAGTAGCAGCATAGATGTTGTTATTGACGTGGTTGGTGGTCCGCGATGGCCTGAGTTATTGGATGTCCTCAAAGTCCGAGGCCGCTATGCTGTATCGGGTGCGATTGCCGGACCCATTGTGCAAATGGACTTACGCAAACTTTATCTCAAGGACTTAACACTGTTAGGGTGCACCACACAGGACGCCAATGTCTTCCCAGATCTCGTTGGATACATTGAACGCGGCGAGATCAGGCCAATTGTTGCCAAACAATTTCCCTTACACGACATTGTAACTGCACAAGAGGAGTTTTTGTCAAAGAAACATGTTGGCAAGATTGTGCTTATTCCACCTGCAGTAGGTGCCTGACCTCCCCTTGCTTGCCGCCAATTCGCATGTTAAACACTGAACCACATGGTTCAGCAATCTCAGACCCGTTTCGATGCTTCGTTCGCCGCGCTCTCGGATGCCACAAGGCGCGGCGTTCTGGAGCAGCTCGGGCGTGCCGACGCATCGATCACGGACTTGGCCTCTAAGTTCCACATGACCCTCACGGGCATGAAGAAGCATGTCGGCGTCTTGGAGCAGGCAGGGCTCGTCATCACGAAGAAGGTCGGGCGCGTGCGGACCTGCAAACTCGGCCTGCACCCGCTGGAGGATGAGGCGGCATGGATTGAGAGATACCGCCAGCTCTGGGGCACACGCTTCGATGCGCTGGACAAGGTTGTCGAAGAATTGAAAGGCAAGGAGAAAGTCGATGGACGACAGAAGAGAGAGTGAGCCCACCCCTATGAAGAACGGCACAACGGTGGAACGGAAGTCCGAGTGTGAGCTCATCGTCACACGAAACTTCAACGCCCCCGCGCGCATCGTGTTCGAGGCATGGACCAAGCCCGAACTGTTCAAGCGGTGGTGGGTGCCGAAGTCGATGGGCATGTCCCTGCGTTCCTGCGAGATGGATGTTCGTGCCGGGGGCAAATACCGTCTCGAGTTCGAACCCGATGCTATGGCGTTCTTCGGCACGTACCTCGAAGTGACACCACACTCGCGCCTCGTCTGGACCAATGAGGAAGGTGGTGAGGGTGGGCCTGTCACCACGGTGACCTTCGAGGAAAAAGCTGGTAAGACGCTGCTGGTCCTGCACGAGCTCTATCCCTCGAAGGAAGTTCTCGATACTGCTGGCACTGGGGCGGCGGATGCAATGGTCGAGACATTCGAACAGCTGGACGAGCTTCTCGCCACCCTCGGTGCGAACGTGGGACAGTCATAAAGTCATCAATCTAGCGGCGCCCTGGCGAAGATGCTTGAGCATCGCGTTTGGAGGATGGCGGCATATCGAGGGCCGCTATGGCCCAAGAACTGACAATAATAGATTCTAAATGGCAATCTTTTGACTGTTAAAATTCAATCTGCACCACAGCAATCAAAGTAGGGATAACTATCTGTCGCCCACAAATCGATAACCAATCCCCGACTCAGTCAAAATAAGTGCTGGATCCGCAGGGTCATTTTCAATTTTTTGCCGCAACTGGCCAATGAATACACGAAGATATTGCACATCATGGGTGTGAGCCGGACCCCACACGGATGTTAGAATTTGGCGGTGCGTGAGCACACGGTCCGCGTTCTTTACGAGAAGAAACAGCAGTTCAAATTCTTTGGGTGTGAGGTGAATAGGTTGACTATTTTTTTCAACCGAATGCTTGAGCGTATCAAGTGTAATTCCGGCTGAATGGTAAACACTGGTGACAACATCTCCCTGTTTGCGGTTGCGCAAACTGGCACGAATGCGGGCCATCAATTCACCGATGCCAAAGGGTTTGTTGATATAATCATCAGCCCCGAGATCGAGCGATTCAATTTTCTCAGATTCACGATCACGCGCTGAGAGGACAATGATAGGCACATTAGACCATGTGCGAATTTCACGGATCACATCTTTCCCGTCTTTGTCGGGGAGCCCAAGATCAAGCACGATTAGATCCGGTGCCATAGTCGCGGCAGACTTTACGGCTTCGGCTCCTGTAACCGCTGTAATCACATCAAAACCACCAGCACTGAGGCCTGGCCGCAGGAAGCGTAGAATTTGCGGCTCATCATCAACAACAAGAACGCGGGGCTTATTCATGTTTGGAGCACTCCGGGCAAGCGCACGATGATGCGCGTACCCAACCCGCCAAAAATCGGACTTTCAGCCTTTATGTCGCCGCCCATCGCGTTAGCAATGCCACGGCAAATGGCGAGGCCCAAACCTGTTCCTGGAGACCTGCCATCGCTGCCCTTCACCCGGTAAAATTTCTCAAACACACGCTCTAAGTCATCAACAGGAATGCCCGGTCCCCGATCTTCAACCTCCAACACAACCTCATTTTTTTCACCGTCAATCACAACAGTTGTTGCAT